>JAUYLQ010000031.1 GCA_030699005.1 archaeon | reverse complement strand
CCTTTCAAATAACTCATCAAAGTCTGATTCTTCTATCTCAATTCTGGATCCTTCTTTTTTGTATATGTCTCCAAATTCATCTGTAAAAACGTTGCTTGAATAAACATGGGTGCCGTCATCTTTACTTTTAATTATTCTTTTTGAGTCAGGATGATAAACGTAATTAATAAGTGCTTCAATAGAGCCCTTATAGCAGATTATTTTTCCGGTCATAGAGGAATTCGCATCAAATCCTTTTTAATAATTTAGGTAAAATTAGTCAATTATTTACTTGACCTTTCTCTTCTTATCTTACGCTTTCTTTTTTCTTTTCTGAGTCTTTTTCTTTGCCACTTCCATCTCATTTGATTCTTCTTTTTCCAACGTCTTGAACTTCTTTTCATAAGGTTTGGATGAAAAATTTATTTTTAAAGGTTTTGATAGCGTATTTTTCCCATTAATTAAGATTAGAAGGTTATTGTTTGATATATATTTCGAAAGATATAAATAAATGGTTTATGTTTAAATCTTATGAATATCCTGTCTGAGAGGCATGCCGAAGATTTTTTGGAGAAAGAGGGGTTTAGAGTGGTCGAAAGAGCTTTTTCCAGATCAAGATTCGGATTAAGAAAAGCGCTTTTTAAGGTGGGCTTTCCATTTGTTTTAAAGGCTTCAGGCAAAAAACTTCTTCCCAATGGGGATGTTTCATTAAAACATGACGTTAAGAACTACACTTGTGCTCTTGAAGAATTTAAGCAATTAAAAAAAATAAATGGGGCTGAGGGAGTTCTCGTTCAAAGAAAAATTCCCGGAAAAGAATTTTTTGTGAGCCTAAAAAAAGCTTCAAAGACAAGATGCACGATTTCATTTGGATTTTTTATTTTAAAGGAAAGTGGAGAAAAGGAAGTTGTCCTTAAAGTTTTTACGGATATTAAAAAGAACATAAAAAAAATTGTTGAAGAAGGGGGTAAATTCGGCAAACTTTCATCCAGAGAGAAAAAATCTCTTGAAAGGTTTATTCTGGATATGATTAATTTTATTAATAAGAATGAGAACATTTCTGAAATTGTTGTCGGGTCATTGATTGTTGACGGGAAGAATGCGACAATAGTTAATGCAAAAGTTGAATTTAGGTGATTTTAATCTCCCGTTATATCCAAAATTCTTATTAATTAATTTTCTCAGTTTTTATTATCTTTCTTGGATAAATTCCGTCTTTTTCCATTTCTTTTTCAGTTGAAATCCGAGTTGAACTTCCTCTTTGTTCTGCAAAGTAAAGTTTTCCGTCATGGTCTTTTCCAAGATAAACCGCAGTGTGAGTTGCAATCCTGTTCTTTCTGTTGTACTGGCTATACTTGTTATAGAAAGTAACGAGATTCCATGGAATTAATTTTTCCCTTGAAAAGTCAATTGAAGGGTTGACCTTGTGAAGATCCCATGAATCTTCAGGGTTCTCAAGCTGGTAGCCGAATTGTAAGGTCAATTTTCTCGCGTATTGTGCGCACATTGAAGGTTTTTTTACATGCAAGTCCCTCCATGTTGGAATTTCTATTGTTGAGTCTTTATCTAAAAGTTTTATCTCGAGCCCACCTTCGTAAGAAATTTTGTCTTTTAAGAATTCTTCATTAAGAGTTTCCTTTTTTTCATTTTTTTCCTGAGGGTTTAGAAAATAACTAAGAGGAGAGGCAAGTACACCCAGCATCATCAGTTTTAACATTATTTTTTTCATTTTTCTTGATTTTTTGTGAATTTTTTATGGTTAGTTCTTTCATCTGGATTTCATTTATAAGGTTTGTGCATATGACGTCAACATTTTTTTGAATTTTTGTAAATTTTTTCCGGGTTCTAAGAAGTTTAGAGATGTTTTTGTATGTTTGTTGCAGTTCCCACGACAGCTTTTAACTTTGTAGAATGTTTTCTATAATTTTATAAAATACCCTTTCCTTGTTTAAACATGAAAATTTTGACTTTGCATGTTGACTATATCGAGTGGCAGGGTCTAAAAAAAGCCCTGAAAAATCTCGATGAGATTTCAAAAGAGGATCCATCAAAGAAAAGAGTTGAAGAGGCTCTTGTTATTTTGACTGCTGTTGAAAAGGGAGATTCACTTGAGAACATCCATGAATACATAAAAAACATAATAGAAATATCCGAGAGCGTTAAAACTAAAAAAATAGTTCTTTACCCTTATGCCCATTTATCGAGTAACTTAGGGAGTCCAGAAACCGCCGTTGAAATTTTAAAAAAGGTTGAAGAAGAATTGAAGAAATTAAAATATGAAGTTTATCGTGCCCCTTTCGGGTATTACAAGACTTTTGAATTAAAAGTAAAGGGACACCCGTTATCAGAGTTATCTAGGGAAATTGTGGTTAAAGGAAATGAGAAAGATTTAAATGAAGCTGAAAGAAAAAGGCTCTGGAAAATTCTTTCTAAAAATAAAGCTCAAGCAATAAGAGGAAAAGACGGGCTCAAAAGCAATGTTGAACTTGGAAAAGAGCTTGATTTATACATTGTTAATGAAATTGTCGGGCAAGGGCTTCCACTTTTAACTCCAAAAGGTGCCTCCATAAAAAGAGAAATTGAAAGATTCATTGTTGATGAAGAATTAAAAAGAGGATATGAGCATACTTCCACCCCGGTTATTGCTCACAGCGATTTATATAAAATTTCCGGTCATTGGCAGCACTACAAAGATGGTATGTTTGTTTTAAACGTCGGAAAAGATGAATTTGCTCTTAGACCGATGACCTGCCCTTTTCAATTTGTTTTATACAAAAGAAAGCCAAGAAGTTACAAAGATTTGCCTAAAAAATATGCTGAAATTGCAACTCTATTCCGAAATGAGCAGTCAGGAGAGTTAAGGGGGTTAACAAGAGTAAGACAGTTTACCCTTGCTGATGCGCATATTATATGCACTCCGGAACAGCTTGAAAAAGAGTTTAAGGATGTTGTTGACCTCGTAAAATATGTAATGAAAGTGTTTGGAATTGAAATAACTTATAGATTTTCTAAATGGGATCCGGCAAACCCCGGAAATAAATACATTAATGAACCTAAAGCATGGGAAGAGACCCAGAACATTATGAAAAAAATCTTGGATAAATTAAAAATTAATTATGTTGAAAAAGAGGGGGAAGCTGCTTTTTACGGACCAAAACTTGATTTGCAATATGGGGACGTATATGGCAAGGAAGATACTTTAATAACTATTCAAATTGATTTTTCAAATGCAGGGAAGTTTGGTATGACTTATTTAGATAAAGATGGAAAAGAAAAGATGCCTTTAATTATTCACAGGTCTTCAACGGGCGCAACTGAAAGAGTTATTTCATACTTACTCGAGAAAACTCAAGGGAACTTGCCTCTTTGGCTTTCTCCTGTTCAGGTCAGAATTCTTCCAATGAGTGAGAAAAATAATGCCCTTTCCTATAAAATAAAAGAAAAACTTGTGAAAGAAGGGATAAGAACAGAAGTCGATGACACAAATGAAAGTTTAGGTAAAAAAGTCAGAAATGCGCAACTTGAAAGAGTTTTTTATATGGTCACAATCGGGGATAAGGAAGAAAGTTCAGAAACAATAAGTCTTCGTTCAAGGGATGGAAGTTTAGAGCATAATTTGAAGTTATCCGCTTTTACCGCGAGGGTTAAAAAAGAGATAAAAAACAGAAAATGACTTCTGAAAACGAGGCACTTGAAAAAAAACTTGGGTTTTGGGGAATTGACAGAATAGTTAGAGAGGACAATAAGATTTATGCGGAGGATTATTACTGTTTTAAATGTTACAGGGAAAGCAAAAAAGTTCGGGCTGAAGTTTTTTGGCCAAACATAGACCTGGATATTACTCCCGTACCATATTGCAAACCTTGCAAGGATGAATTAGCTATAAAAATTATTCTTGGTTAAATTAAAGAGTAAAAAACCTTAAATAATTGGTTTACCCATTTCTTTTATGGAGAATAAAGTCCGAAATAAAAATAATGAAAAAGATTTTGCATCTTTTGTACAGGAAGCGGGTTTGATATGGGGGCCAAGTCCGGAGATTTATGGGGGGCTTGCAGGGTTTTATACTTATGGTCCTTTAGGAAAATTATTAAAAAATAAGGTTGAGAATTCGGTTAGAAAAATTTTTAATGAAAATGGATTTAGGGAAATTGAAGGTCCGACAGTTCTTCCAAATGAGGTATGGAAAGCTTCCGGGCATTTAGATACATTTCAGGATAGAATTATAAAATGCAAAAGTTGTTCTGCAGTTTTTAGAGCCGACAAATTAATTGAAGAAAATCATGACGTCTCTGCTGATTCTTTTTCAGACAAGGAAATTTTAGATTTCATTAAAAAAAATAAAATAAAGTGCCCCACATGCAAGGGTGAGTTTATTCCAAAGATCGAACTCCAAAGTTTGATGATGGGAACCGTTGTCGGGGGGAAAGCGGCATCTCTACGTCCCGAAACCGCGACTGGAACTTACCTTCCATATATGAGATATTACAATTATTTTAGAAAAAAACTTCCTTTTGGAGTCTTTCAGATAGGGAAAGCTTATAGAAATGAAATTTCTCCAAGGCAAAATGTTCTTCGTGGTCGTGAATTTACCCAGGCAGAAGGTCAGATATTCATAGACCCGCAAGAAAAAAATAATTGGGAAGGCTATGACAAAGTGAAAAAGGAAAAGCTTCCATTTTGGTCTGAAGAAGAGCAGAAGAAAGGAAAGTATTCAGAAAAATCAATTTCAGTTGAAGATGCTCTAAAAAAGAATTTGATAAAAAGCCAGGTTTATGGCTG
This sequence comes from archaeon, assembly GCA_030699005.1. Lineage (GTDB taxonomy): Archaea > Nanobdellota > Nanobdellia > Pacearchaeales > GW2011-AR1 > GW2011-AR1. The sequence continues at coordinate 1,035 of JAUYLQ010000031.1, read as the reverse complement.
GTGCATATGGCTTGCTTATGTCCAGTTTAGAAACTTTGGAATTCCGGAAGAAAAAATAAGGTTAAGGCAGCATCATAAAGAGGAAAAAGCATTTTACGCAGATGATGCCTGGGACATTGAGCTAAATCTTAATAATTATGGGTGGACTGAAGTTTGTGGAGTTCATGACCGAACTGACTACGATTTAACGCAACATTCAAAATCTTCAGGTGTGAAACTTGAAGGAGTTCGTGAAAATGGAGAAAAATTTGTTCCGCATGTTTTAGAAATTGCCTTTGGAACAGATAGACCCACTTATTCACTGATAGACCTATTTTATGAAAAGAAAGAGGAGGGAGAAGGAAAAACGACTTTCAAAGTCCCTTATCACATGAGCCCAATAGACGTTTCAATCTTCCCTTTAATGAAAAAAGAGGAGTTAAAAGAATTCTCTGAAAAAATAAAAAAAGAACTTGAAAAGTCTTTTATCGTTGATTATGACTATTCAGGAAGCATCGGAAAGCGGTATTTAAGAAGTGCCATGCAGGGAACTCCTTATGCAATTACTGTTGATTACGATTCCCTAAAGGATAAATCAGTCACAGTTCGGGACAGAGACACAGAAAAGCAAAAGAGAGTGAAGATTGAAGAACTTCGTGATATTTTGTTTGAACTAACAACTGGAGAAAAAGATTTTTCTGATCTGGAATAATTTTTAATATAACCTTCCAGCCATCTAATTGTTTTTAAATGGCTTTTGGTTTTTTCTTTTAGGATGAAGTTTAACAGGGGGGAGTTGAATTGGATAAATGAGTGGTCTTCAGAGGGGTACGACCTAAGTAAAATTTTAACTGAAAACTTTTCTGAAAAGAAAATTTATGTTATTCAAAGGCATTTTACTGCTATTCCGGGGAAATACCTCCCTTATGAGATTTATTTTGAAGAAAAAGAAGCTGAAGACGAATTAAAAAACCTTTCTGGAATTTCCAAATATAACTCAATTCCGGGTTCTTATATAATAGACTTCTCAATTAAAAATTTGTACGGGAAAGTTTT
>JAUYLQ010000030.1 GCA_030699005.1 archaeon | reverse complement strand
GGTAGGGTAACAAGTAGGACAAAAGACATTTTCGTTGAATGCTCTGGATTTGATTTTGAAATATTAAAAAAATGTCTGAACATACTTGTAACAAACCTTGCAGAAATGGGGGGGAAGATTTATCAGATGAAAATTAATGATAAAGTTACTCCTGACCTTGAATCTGAGAAAATGAATCTTTCAGTTGAAAGTGCAAACCTTCTTTTAGGATTAAATTTAGATGAAAAGGAAGTGAAGCAGTGCCTTGAAAAGATGGGGTACAATTATAAATCAGGAAAAGTTGAAGTCCCCCCATGGAGGGTAGACATTTTGCATGAAGTTGATTTGATTGAGGACATTGCAATTGCATACGGATATGAAAACTTTGAGCCGAGTATCCCAAAAATTTCAACAATTGGGGTTGAGGACAAAAAAGAGGTTATAAAAAGGAAAATCGCAGAAATTCTTACCGGGTTAAAGCTTTTTGAAACTTCAAGCTATCATTTAATAAGAAAGGAAGACCAATTTTTAAAAATGGGGGTTTCTGAAAAGGAAGAGAGGGGTTTTGTTCCTGTTGAGAGTTCAAAAACAGAATATTCTATCCTAAGAAAAGACCTTACTTCCCCGCTTTTTAAGATTATTTCCGAAAATAGTGATTCGGAATATCCTCAGAAAATTTTTGAAATGGGGAGAGTTTTTTACATGAAGGATAAGAAAATTATTGAAGAAGAGAGGTTGGGAGTTTTAAACGCTCCGGGAAACTTTACTGATTTAAAGCAAATTCTTGATTACCTGTTTTCCAATTTAAACCTTGATTTTAATATAGAAGAAGATGATTCAGATTTGCCTTTTGTTGAAGGAAGAAGAGGAAAAATAATCTTTGAAGGGGAAAAAATAGGTTCCATAGGAGAAGTTCATCCGAAAATCTTAAAAAACTGGAAAATAAAAGTTCCCGTATCTTTATTTGAAATAAGCCTTGAAAAAATCTTTGAAAAGTTTTAAATAATTCTGATATTGTGCTCTTTTATGCCGCAGTAGCTCAGTTGGTAAGAGTGCGTCCTTGGTAAGGACGAGGTCCCGAGTTCAACTCTCGGCTGTGGCATTTAAATATTAATTAGAATTTTCTTTTCTTCTAACAAAGAAAAAGATTATTTCAATAATTGCAAAAAGAACTACGAATGCCCCCGAAATAATAGCAATTAATCCGAAGATGCTTTCCCAAAATCCAATCGAAACCACGTATAAAACCCAAGAAATAATAAAAGCTGCAAGAGAGTAAAGAAGTGACTTTGTTGTTTTTCTAACTTTTTTTGGGCTGACTATTTTTGGATACTCTTTTCGGGATTTTTTAGAAGATCTTTTAGGAGGACTTCTTTTTTTAACCCTCTTTTTAGCCATATTCTTTATAAGGAAATTAGGTATTTAAAAGTATCTCTTTATCTTTCTATTTTTTCTTATTTGAGCTTATCCTATGCAGATTCTTCGTCGGGTTCGTCGGAAACAGAACTCTCATTGTAAGACTTCCAGTCCATGCCCACTGCGTAAAGAGTTATTGATTTTACTTTTGTAAATGCACTTCCTAACCATGATAAGTATAACTTTCCTGCTCCAACCCATCCTGAAGGAGTTCCAAAGTTAACCTCTTTCCCATTTAAGCTTATGGTGAAACTGATATAGGCAAAGATTATGAGACCGATTAAAAAAATCGCAAAAAATTTGTGTCTCACCCTTTTTACTTCAATAACAAGCCATACTGTAATCGCCAGTAAAGCAACTACGATTAATGCTGTTCCAAAAGCCATTTATATTTAAATTTGGTCGAATATAAAAATTTATCTTTTTACCGCCCCGTCCTATTCGGTCCCGCATTCCAATCCCGTAAGAATTTCTTCCATGCAAAACCTCAATTCAAACTCTTCCTCGTTCGAATCTCCTTTAAATTAAATCCCTTTAAATTAAATCACCGCCCCGTCCGATAGTATAGGGGGCGTTTTACAAATCAACCCAAATTTCGCAATCAATACCACATTTACAGATTAACTTTTTTTGGGAGTCGTCTATTTCATACCCTAAATATTCTATTGTTGAGGTGGAAGGCATTCCGTTTTCTATTGCATTTCTAACTTTTTCTTTACAAATTTGGCTATATTCATTTTCAATAGATTTTTCTGTGAGAGAACTGGATACTGAAGGTATAAGTTCAAATATTGGAGCAAACATTTTATACAATAAAAGAACGAGGAATATTAAGAAAATTCCTCCTAAAGCAAATGTGTGATAAACAAACCAAAAACCTTTATGATGGGGATTAATCCACCTTATTATTATTCCTGCAACAATTATAGAAGCAATTGGTGGGATAAATAATCCGACCAATAAAGAGTTAAAAGTTAGATAAATAGAAGCTAACAAGACAAGAAGAGTAAACAACGCAAAAGGTAATTCAATCCAATTAAATGGTCTAAAATGGATATGCCCCATTTCATTATTAAGAAATTAGTTCTTTTAAGTTTTACTCTGAATTAAAATACTCCTTTAAGCACAACATAAAGAGCATATATAACTAAAATTCCCCCTACAACATAGGCAATCATTCTAATTATTTCATCAATTTTGTTCATCATTTTTGAATCCCCCTAGTCAAATCTTTAAAACTTGGAAATAATGAGGCTGACTTCTTTGCTTTCTTTGTCCCCTTATCACTTCTTGTTTTTCTTCCAATCCCAAAATGTTTTCTCTTATACTGCTCTATGCTCATAGTTCTCATTCCCCTGTTACATCCTCCACAAATTGGTCTTAGATTAGAGATATGATTCTTCCCCCCTTTTGCGACTGCCTTGTTATGCCCCACTTGAAATTCATTAAAATAGATTGTATTAATGCCACAACAAAAACATTTCCCAGAGGATTTTCTACCCATATACTTTTCCCAAACTTGATTTCTTAATCCCTTGTTTATCTGTTTCCTTTTGGGAAGAGGTTTTGTTCCATAGATATTTAAATTTCCATAAAGATCAAATTTTTTCATTATTTTCCTTTTTTCCTTGGAGGATTTTTATTCTTCTTCAAAAGCAAGAAGATTCCCAATGCAAGCCAAATTAGAATTGCAACCAATCGCTCAGGAGAGGTAGACCCAGCAAAAAGTTCCGAAATGAACCCTGCCCCAAAAAGCGAAGTCAAAACAAGACCCAAATAATTCACCCAATTTGGTTTTCTCTTTTTGATGATTAAATCAAGCACTAAGAGAAGGACAGCAAAGGAAATGAATGTTATGACACCGTTTGCCATTATTAATTAGAAGTATTGATTATTTATAAAATGTGTTTTTTAATAAAAACTTTAATCTTTTATTTTTTGCTAATCGACGCCGGAACTTCCTGGTCCAAAATTGAGATTAAAGTCATCTTTATTAACTTCTTCCATAATTTTCTTTACGTCTTCTGGCAACGTTTCAACCCCAAAGACTGCTTTATTTATTTCCCTCTCCATCGTTTTTTGTGTTAAGAATACCTTAACAAAACTTTTTATGAGTTCTATAGTCTGGGAACCTATTTCTATAAAGTATTTAATTGCAATAGAAGCATTTTTCCACTCAAGATGGTCTTTAAACCAAGGTTCATAATTTGTTACTTCAAATTCTAATTTTTCAGAAAACCAGTTTATAGGGACGTGAGCAAAGATATTTCTTAATGTGACAAATTCCTGAAACATTTTAAATTGTTCTCTTTTTATATTCATTTTTTCAGGGTATTCCAACATCAACTCTTCCACACGCTTTGCTTTAGACATAAATCTATCTTTTTTATCATATTTTTCTTTGTCTATCTGAAATAAGAGTTCGTTAAACGAAACTTCTATAATTGTAGACAACTCGATTACATTACCTCTTGCTAAGAATATTTTATTTATATTCTCTTTAAAATTTTCATTATTTTTAGCAACATTAGATATTTCTTCAAAAGTTTCATCAATGCCCTTAATTCCTTTTTCTTTTATTATTCTTTTAATCTCTTCTATATTTTCCACCAGATATTTCCACTCCCCCCATACGCCCCGTCCGAGATTCGAACTCGGGTCAC
>JAUYLQ010000042.1 GCA_030699005.1 archaeon | reverse complement strand
CATCTGATGATCCGAATTAAATGCTCTTGCAACAAGGATATTTTTTAAAACCATTTCAGAATTAGCTCCGATTCCTTCTGCTATTTGCATTATCCTTTGGGGTCTGAAAGTTCCCTCTGTATCAATATAAACTGCTTTACCCTCCGCTCCTCCTTGCTCAAGAGGAAGTTGCACATTAACAGCAAGAGACAACCCTAATTGAGTCTTTCCGGATCCATATGCTCCAAAAGCCTCCGTTATGGCCTTAGACTCAATCCCCTTTCCACCCAGAAGATCATCGAAATTTTTACTTCCAGTAGTAATATGAAGGACATTTGCTCTCTTTTTTGCAAATTCCATCCCATCGCTAAATCCAAGTTCAAGCATATTCCTTGCAGCCTGAATTGCTTTTCTTGCGACAGCACTTGAAATCCCTGCAGCATCAGAAAGTGAATTTGGACTCATAACTGCCAAGCCCATTAGGTCAAAGACCCCGGCATTCTCTAATTTTGAAACTGCAGCAGGACCAATTCCCGGTAAATCTGTTAATTCCAGTGATTTCTCAACTTTTTTCTTTTTCGCGGATTTTTTGTCTTCTTCAGAAATCTCCTCTTTAACCTCATCAATTTCCTTTTTCCCCGCCATATATCCTAAAAAAGGAAGCCATTTATAAGCTTTATAACAATTTAGAATATATTTTCAAAAGTTAAATTAAAAAAGAAGCATTTCTTTTGCATTAAGTGAAAAAGCCCTACGAAAAACTTTTAGGTAAAATAGGAAACTTGAAAATTTGGACGGTGAATGGAAAATATGTGAGGGATAACCTCAATGAAGAATTCACAACCTGCGGAGAACATTACGTCTTTCCATTTGTTCCAAAAAATGAACTCTGGCTGGATCACGAATTTGGAACTAAAGATGAAAAGTATTACATAGATTATATCTTAACAGAATACAAATTGATGTCAAAAGGGTCTTCATATGATAAAGCATGGAAGGAAGGGAATAAAGTTCAAAAAAGAGAAAGAGAGAAGGACAGGCAATTCAAAAAATTGAACACCTTAAAAAAAGAAAAAAATTATGAACTAATTAAAAAAATTCACAAAAGACTGCTAAAAGAGTACAGCAATTATCTAAAAGTATGGATTGTTAATGGAAAGATTGTTCGTGAAATGTTTTTTATAGACTTTGTTGAAGGAGGGCATGATAAAGTTTATTCCTTTGTCCCCGAGGGAGAGATTTGGATTGATGATGACATTTCACAAAAAGAAAGGAAATTTATACTTCTTCATGAAGCCCATGAACGGTTTTTGATGTCTAAAGGCGAAAACTATCGAAATGCACATTTTAATTCAAGTAAACTTGAACATAATTATCGGTTAAAAAGAAAAGGTCTTGATTTGGAGTTGAAAAAAGAAATAAAGAAAAATGACAGTTTAATCAAAAAAGCTCAAAATAAAGGGTACCTTCATTATTAAAAAATTCTGCCAGATTATCCTAATTTTCCAGTTCTTCAATCAATCTATCGAGGTTAATTTCACCAACAGAGTCTACAATCAATTCTGGGTTATTAAAATAGGAATTCATGCGGAAGTTACCATCAAAAACAAATTCTTTCCCAAGAAGACTGTCCTTTTGCTTATTTAATAATCCTTCATCTTCATATGCGGTTATTCCGAGTTTCTTCACGTTCTCATGAAAAATAACGGCTCGGGTATTTTCAGTCCCATCATCTAGAACTATATTCAAAATTGCTCTTTTTTCAAAAGGAGTTCCCGCTGCAATCTCTTCATCGGTCACCTTTTTCCCTGTTTCAAGGTTAGCATTAAAAAACCGGGGCATAAATGCCTGAACAATAAAAGCCCGTGAACTCACCTTTTCCCCGACATTAAATTCTTTTATTTCCTTGACCTTAACTAACTTTTCGGTTTTTACCTCTGGAAACTCTTCTTTACTTAAACCCAACTCTGAAAAACTTCCCAAATGAACTTCCCCCTGCCTCATATTTCCTGACATTACTTCAATTGAAACGTCTTCCCTAATGTTTCCCTCCTCAATAAGTTTAATGTGATTTGTATCCCAAAGAACAAGTTTGATGTTAGAAGTTTCATCTGCAACCATGAGATTGACTACTTTCCCCTCCTCTCCGGATTTAGTTACAAAAGTCCTTATTGGGGAAATGGATATTACTTTTCCTGTGAAATGAACTTTCCTCATTCCCTGAAGAAGTTCATCAATTTTAAGTTTTTCATTGTCAAAAGAAATTCCAAGCTCTGCCGCGATGACCTGCAAGGCTCCCTCGCGGCTTATAAGTCCTGAGAGTTTAGAACGCTTTGCTTCCACTCTCCTGTCAATTTCCACCTCTTCTATCCCAGAAAGTTTAGATAACTTTGAGAGAATCTTTTCATAACTTCCAGCCATTCGCAATCTCTCCCTCTTTGTTAATCAATAAAAAACTTATTTTCATAAAGGAAAAAAATCACTTATCTTTTTAAGCATTTTGTAAATTTCAAAGTAACAATTGAAAAGATACTTAGAAAACTCGTAACTTTTATAAACTCTCAAAAGTTTCCTAAAAAATGGCAGGAATAAACGGAGCAAAGTATAAACTAATGCCGAATTCACCCGGAGCAAACCTTGG
>JAUYLQ010000040.1 GCA_030699005.1 archaeon | reverse complement strand
GTCCTTACAACAGGTTATGTTAAAGCTGTTACAGCCATTGCTGCCGGAAGTTCAAGTTACTGGAGATTTTGGCTTGACATCCCTGTAGCTCAGCCAAGTGGAGATTATAACAACACAGTTTCATTCGAGGGAGTAACGACGTCTCTCGCGTGTTAAATTAAAGGTAAAGATTATTAAATAAAAAATACATTAAAAAGGAATAAAAATGAAAAAAGTGGTGATAAGTTTATTTGTAATGTTTCTTCTAGCTTTGTCTTTACTCTCTTTTACCTCTGCAGGAGTAGGTATTAGCTGGGATCAAGAGACAGCACTTGTTCCTGAAAATTCAGATGTTTGTCTCACTTATGGAGTTTACAATCCGTGGCCAGAAGACTCTTATGTAAAAATACAACTATCAGATTCTCTTCAGGAAATTATCGCTTATTCTGAAGGTGAAATTGAAAGCATCCCAAAATATACTTTTAGCAATTCTTCAATTCCAGTTAAATTTTGCTTCAGAACGCCTTCTGTTTATCAGAAAGATTGTCTTCTGTTTAACAGTCTTTTATGTAGTCAGTCTTGTGAAGAAGAAATGAAAGTTTATTCCGGGCAGGTTGAAGTTGTTGAGGTTAGCGAGTCTCAGTTGGGGAATGGAGGGGGTTCTGCGACAACTATGACTGTTTCAGCTCCATTGAAAGTAAAAGTAAATTGCCTTCCTCATACAACTGATTATTCTCTTGTCTACGCAGTTATAGGAATTCTTGCTTTGCTAATTCTTGCTTGGAGACTCTTTTGGGCCAACAGAGCTAAGAAGAAAGTTAAGAAAAAATAATTATTCTTGATAGTATTGCAAACAATTAAAAAGTATTTTGCATTTTTATTTATATGAGGGGATCGAGAATAATCGGCAAGCTTTCTTTTGTTGGAAAGCTATTATTTTTTCTTTTAGTTTTTTTAGGATTGTGGTTTACTGTTTTTGCAATAACTGGTTTTGCGACTGAAAACAGCTCCCCTTCTAACGTTTCAGTCACCCCCTTTACAGTTTTAGCGTTAACCTTTAATGGTTCTACAACAAACTTTTCAGGGCAAAGTGAAAGTACTTACACCAATTTTCCCTTAGTAATTCTCGAGAAGACAATATATGGGAAAGTTGAATTTAAAGAAAATTTGAATATTGTGATTAAGGGGGGAAGTAATGCAACAGTAAACTTTGACAGAGATTTAAACATTTCAGAAAATTTAATAGATGTTGATGATTCTGTCCTTACAGGAATAAACAAAAAAGCAAATTTGTCTTTTTATGGAATCAGTTTTTCAGTGCCTAGGATTTATCATGACGGTGTTATTTGCACAGATTGCACACAGATAAGTTATTCCGGGGGAGTTTACAAATTCAATGTAACTTCTTTTAATGGGGTTTATTGGCTTGCCGAAACTCCTGCCTTGCCTGTTTGTGGGAATAGCGCTGTTGAATCAGGGGAGACTTGTGATGACGGAAATACTATAAGTGGAGATGGATGTTCATCAACATGTCAAACTGAGTCTACAGGAGGAAATCCAGGAGGAGGAGGGGTACCAGGCACTAATGGAACAACAAATGAAACAAATACATCCTACAACTTTCAGGTTATTCCATCATTTTTTCAGTTGAGCATGAATAAAGGGACTTATTATCAGCAGTTAGTTAATGTTACAAATATTGGGTATAATCCGCTTGCTATCTCAATTCGCATAGAAGAGCTTCAAAGCTTCATCTTCCCTGCAATAGGGTCGTTTAGTCTTAAACCAGGAGAATCAAAAGTTTTAAGGTTTGACATTTATGTTTCAGATTCCCGTCCTGCAGATGTTTATGTTGGAAAGATAAATTTAATTTCTCCGGAAGTGAAAAAAGATATAGAAGTTGTTTTGCAGGTCGAGGATAAGGAATCTTTATTTGATATTCGTACTGAGGTGCTTAAAAAATATATTACGCCTGGGGGAAGAGTAAGAGCAAACATAACTTTAATTAATAAAAGAGATGTCAGAAATTTTGATATTCAATTAGAATACAAGGCAATTGATTTTGACAAGAAGGAATATTCCATAAAAAAAGAAGATTTTACTGTAGACAACCAGTATTATACTAATATTTTTTCTCTGGATTTACCCAAGGATATTCCCGTTGGAAATTATTTATTTTATACCAAAATTACTTCTGGTAATGCGAGTGCCTCAAGCTATGACACTTTTGTTGTTGAAAGAATTTCTACAATCTCATGGATAATTTTAATTGCGATACTCCTTATCGCAATGTACCTTGTTTACAGAAGATACAGTCAGCAAAAAGAAAAGTTGAAATTTGAACCTAAAAAAGAAAATGTTAAGAAAAAGTTTGGTAAGAATAAACCATTTAAAACAGAATCTGTTCCGAGGTCAATAATAAAGGCTAAAGATATAGATGTCCCAAAGCTTCCGAATAAACTGGAAAAAATTTAACAACAAAGAATATAAAGTTCTTTTCTATTTTTTTATAATGTTAATTGGAATTGTAGGAAAGCCTTCTGTGGGGAAATCTACTTTTTTCAAAGCAGCAACTCTTGCCGAAGTTGAAATTGCATCTTATCCTTTTACGACGATAAAAGCTAATCATGGAGTGGGATATGTTAAAGTTGAATGTATTGAAAGAGAGTTTAATGTGAAATGCAATCCGTATCATGGTTTTTGCATAAGTGGAAATCGTTTTGTTCCAGTTGACCTTATGGATGTCGCAGGTCTTGTTCCTGGAGCAAGTGAGGGGAAGGGTCTTGGAAACAAATTTTTAGATGATTTAAGGCAGGCAGATGTTTTTATCCATATTATTGACATTTCCGGAACTACAGACATTGAAGGGAAGCCAACGAAAGGTCACAACCCCTCTATTGACCTTAATTTTTTAGAAGAGGAGCTGGATTTGTGGTATTACAATCTTTTAACAAAAGTCTGGAAAACTTTTGCAAGGAAGCTTGAAATTGAGCACTCTAATTTTGCCGAAGCTGTTGCAAAGCAATTTTCAGGTCTGAAAGTTAAGGAGGATCAGGTTAAAGATGTTTTATTAAAAGTCAGTCTTGGAGATAAACCCTCCTTATGGAAAGAAAGTGAATTAAAGCATTTTGCAAGAGAACTTAGAAAAATATCCAAACCAATGATTGTTGCTGCAAATAAGGTAGATATTGAAGAGGGTCCAAAAAATTATGAAAAAATAAAAAAAGAATTCCCGAACCTGATTATAATTCCCTGTTCAGCTGATGCAGAACTTGCTTTAAGGCAGGCAAGTAAAGCAGGTCTAATTGAATATGTTCCTGGGGAAAAAAATTTTAAAATTTTAAAAAACCTGAATGAAAAGCAAAAAGAAGCTTTGGAAAAAATTAAAGAGGATGTTTTGGAAAGTTTTCCCGAAGGAACAGGAATTCAAAAAGTTTTGAATACGGCAGTTTTTGATTTGCTTGGATATCTCCCGATTTTTCCTGCAGGAGCAAATAAGCTTGGAGACTCAAAGGGGAATATTTTGCCGGATTGCTTTTTACTTCCTCCGGGCTCAACGGCGCTTGACTTTGCTTATTTTTTGCACACTGATTTTGGAAAGAATTTTATTAAAGCAATAAATGCAAAAACTAAAATGGCTCTTGGAAAAGATTACAAATTAAAGTCAAGAGATGCTCTTGAAATCATAACCCGTTAAAAGAGAAGGGAAAATCTGCAAAGTGCTTGGAAGGCAGTGCAAAAAGACTGAGGAGAGACATGAAAATGATAAATTTAATAAAAAGAGGAAATATAAAAGACTCAACAAAAATAAAGATTAGGAATCTTATTTTTAATACTTATTTTAGTTTTTTGTTGACGGTCAGGCTTGTTTCCAGTTTTTCAGGAGAGGATGCTCCGGGGAAATAAAGTATAAAAATATTCTTGAATCAAGAATTAAAAAGGTGGTTGAATATTTTGATTATGACAAAAACGGAATAATAGACAAGAAGAATGAGGTTGAAAGTTTATATGAAACCTTGAATATTGACCAGAGGTTTATTCATCCTGAAAATGGTCTCAGTGGACTTGAACTTCTTGCCTATAACGTGCTTGTTAAAGAGGGAAAAATAAAACCGATAGATTATAATGAAAATAAAAATTAAAGTTCATGCTAATTCTTCAAAAGAAAAAATTGAAAGAATTTCAGACATAGAATACGAAGTTTGGATAAAAGAAAAGCCGGTTGAAGGTAAGGGAAACAGTTACCTTGAAAAGTTTTTGAAGAAGCATCTCGGAAAAAAATTCAGAATTGTTTCGGGATTTACTTCTAAAACTAAGTTTGTTGAAGTTTATGATTAGTTTTATTAACTCATTTTAGTTTTTTATGGAATGAAATATGAGTTTTCTCAAAGTCTGCAAGTTTTAGCGGAGGACATTGCCGGCAGGATTTTTCCCCATGTAAGGATGAATAGAGTTAGGTGCTTTAGGAGCTATGGCTCGTCGACAAAGCACACTATTGCAAGGTGTCATGCTCTTGGAAAACTTTTGCAGGAAGCAATGGATGTGGAGCCGTTTTATGCGCTCGAGTTTTTAGGCGAAAAGTTTAACAAAATGGATGAAGAGGAAAAAATAAAAGTTATGATTCATGAGCTTATGCATATCCCGGAGAGCTTCGGAGGCGGTTTTAAAAATCACAATGTGGTAAATGACAGAAATGTCGAGAGGTGCTACAGAACATACAAAGAGTGCATTCAAAATGAAAAAAAGGTTGATTGGTTTAAATTACAGAGGAAAAAAAATAAGTCTTGAAGTTTACAGGGTTCCAAAATTGCTCCGTGCAATAGGGCTCATGTTTTCCCGTCGGGAAAAGGCAAAGGCTCTTATTTTCGAATTTGGTAAACCCGTAAGAATTCCGATTCATTCATGGTTTGTTTTTTTCCCATTTATTGCAATCTGGACTGATTCTGAAAATAAGATTGTCGATTCAAAAGTCATCCATCCATTCACATTTTATGTTTTACCGTCGGAACGGTTCACAAATTTAATTGAGATACCAATAAACACAAGATATAATTTTTTTGAAATTCCGTCGATTAAAAGAAAGATTTAAATAGGAGTTTTACTTTTTTCATGTACAAATAAATCCTCTTTAAAAATTTGAGAGGAAAAATATTTAATAAAAAGGAGGTGTGTAAATGGGAAAAGTTATTGTAAAGAACGTTGTTAAAAGAAAGCCAGGACACCTTTACTATATTGATGGTAAGGGAAATGTTTGTGAAGCTAAAATGGCTAGAGGTGGAAAGAAAAAAAAGAAATCCGCTAAGAAGCCAGCAAAGAAAAAATCTACTAAGAAAAAAAGAAGATAATTTCTTTCACAATTTTTTAATTATTTCTGGGTAAACAGAGGTGATATGGGGCTTGCCTGGAATCTTCTTATTTTTTATAATTTTTTTATTTTTTGTTCTGGTCTTTTGTTCTTTGGTTAGGTTTAAATAATCCTTCTTTATTTTTTGTTAATGGCAATAGTAATGGGAGTAGAATCAACAGCTCACACATTTGGCATCGGTTTTGTCCGAGATGGAAAAGTAATTGCGAATATACGAGATATGTACACGACGGAATCAGGAGGGATAATTCCCCTTGATTCAGCAAAACACCATCGTGAAGTTTGTGAAAAGATTTATGGCGAAGCTTTGTATGAAGCCGGAATTTCTGAAGAAGAAATTGATGGAATTGCTTTTAGTCAGGGTCCAGGTCTTCCTCCTTGTTTGCTTGTGGGCTTAGAGTTTTCGAAAAAAATTTCTAAAAGGTTGAACAAACCTCTCGTCCCTGTGAATCACTGTGTTGCCCATCTTGAAATTGGAAGGGTAACGGGGGCAAAAGACCCGGTTTTGCTGTATGCATCAGGTGCAAATACCCAAGTTATAAGTTATGCATCCGGAAAATACAGGGTTTTTGGTGAAACTCTTGATACGGGGGTGGGAAATTTTATTGATACTTTTGCCCGTTATGCAGGAATAGGTTTTCCCGGAGGCCCAAAAATTGAGAGGCTTGCAAAAGAGGGTAAAAACTATGTCGAACTCCCTTATGTTGTTAAAGGAATGGATGTTTCTTTTTCCGGAATTTTGACTAACCTCAGGCAAAAGCTAAAAAACGAAAAATATTCTCTTGAAGATTTATCTTTTAGTATGCAGGAAACTGTTTTTGCAATGCTTGTTGAAACTGCTGAAAGGGCTCTTGCCCACGTTGGAAAAAATGAACTTGTTCTTGGAGGAGGTGTTGCATGTAATTTGAGGCTCCAGGAAATGGCAAAAAAAATGTGTGAAGAAAGAAATGCAAAGTCATTTTGTCCTGAAAAACCTCTCCTTGTTGATAACGGAGCGATGATTGCATATTTAGGAGAAATTATGTTTAACTCCGGAATAAAGTTTTCGGGAAAAGAAGCTCAAGATTTGGATATAAAACCCAGGCAGAGAACTGATGAGGTTGAAGTCATTTGGAAAGATTAAGTAAATAGTTTTATTCCATATACTGCAAGAAAAGCCCCAAGTATGCCGCTTGTTATGTCCCCGAGAAGCAAGAAGAGGATAATCTTCTTTTTTCCGTATCCAACCAGTCCAAGAGGGATTGTTGCAATTTCATTTGGAAAAGGAGAAAACCCAATATAAATGTAGAGGAGCAAATTGACGAGCCATCCCCTTTTTGTTTCAATGTATTTCTCAAATTTTGAAATTTTTTCCTTGAATTTTTCAGGAGCCTTTTTTCCTGCCTTAAGACCGATTGAGAAAATGAGGGCATCTCCTATCGCCACCCCCAAACCTCCTGAAATTCCAAGAAGAACAGGATTTAACCCCCCAATTGCAAGAGTTGCAAGAGCCAAGAAGTATGATGGCCCGGCAAAAGTTGAGGCTCCACCAATTGTACCCAACAGGAATAAAACTGTATATCCATTTGTTGCACCAAGTTTAGCAACTATTGACTGGGGGTTGACGTATTTGAAAATAAGAATCCATCCAGCAAGGAGAATTATAAAGATTGCGAAGAGGAGAATGTTTTTTGTTTGTCTTTTCATTTAATTGATTAGCTTTCTTAATTTATAATTTTAATTCTTTTTTTTATTTTTGGGATATTCTTCCTAAGAAAACTTTATAAACTAATCTTTGCCTAATATTCTTGTCGGATGAACGCTGTTCAGATGAAGATTAAAAGTGTTCTTCCTTAATTAAATACGGCAGAGTTAAAAAAAATGGATGGATATAAAATTGTTGAAAAGGCAAAAAGAACTGGAAAGATTGAAAAAGGAACGAATGAAGTAACTAAAGCAATTGAGAGAGGGACGGCTAAAGTTGTAGTTTATGCAGGTGATGTTAGTCCAAAAGAGATTGTTGCCCACTTACCTCTTTTATGCAAGGAAAAAGGAATTCCATGCATCGAAGTTGATAATAAACAGAAATTGGGAATCGCTGCTCAGCTTCCTGTTTCAGCTTCTTCTGTTGCGGTTATTGTTCCCGGAGAGGCTGAACAAGACATAAAGGCGCTTAAAAAATAGTTAAATTGAATTTATTTTTTTCAAAAGTCTAAAATGGCAAAGAATCAAAAAGAAAAACAGGGAAAGACTCAAGCTTCAAAAGGCAGTGAGAAGATTTTAGGAGAAGCAGTTCCGGCAACCGTTAAAGAACTTTTGGGTAGAACAGGTTTTAGAGGTGAAATTACCCAGGTCAAAGTGCTTGTTGAAGAGGGAAAGGATAAAGGGAGAGTTATGAGAAGAAATGTCAGAGGAGCAGTAAGAGTGGGGGATGTTTTAGTTTTAAGAGAGACTGAAATTGAGGCAAGAAGAATAAAATCAAATGTTACAAAGGGGAATTATAGTTAAATTAAAATGTCAAGAGATGCAGTCAAATTGGCTGGAATAATTGAAAGAAGCTTGAATATTTATGGAAAATATATTTTGGGAAGCAGCGATAAGGATTACTTAGAAAAAGTTAACGATAATTTGAATATTGAACATGATTTTTCAATTGAAGAGAAAGTTTTAGGTTCTTCAACCAAGTATCGGGGCATTTTTACCCTAAAAATGGAGAATCTTGAAGATGCCTAAATGTGTTTATTGTGAGAAAAATTACGAATTTCCGAGAGGTTTAACTCTGGTTATGAAAGATGGGGCAGTTAATTATCTCTGCTCTTCAAAATGCAGGAAGAATATGGCTCTTGGCAGAAGAAAAGTCAGGTGGCTTCCGGCGCACATCAAATTTAACCCTAAGAATAAATCAAAATCAAAGAAGTAATTAAATTGCATTAATCTAATCACAAAAATTTTCTACTAAATTTTCAGGGGCATTTTCAGTTTGAATTGCATATCCTGTTGGGGTAAATCCCACAATGTTTTTTTCTTCACATTCTATAAAAAAATCTTCACAGTAACCTTTTTCATCGCAAATTGCTTTAGTATAAGCATGTTTTTCTATGACACTTTTTCCTGTTAAATTTAGTTTTGGAATAACCAAAATAAGTGTTAAAACTAAGAGCAAAATTATGAGTATTTTTTCAGTTTTTCTCACAACCTTTTAAGGATAAAAACTTTTTTAAAGATTTGTGTTTCTGAGGCTCTATTTTTAAGTTTCCGACGAGAAAGATGATTTTTTGACATAAAAGTTTATAAACCAATGTCTCTTTTTTCCTGCATCAAAAAGGTAAGATTTTTCAGTAAAAAATAGGGAAAAAATCGGATGAATTTACCTTATTTATACCTTTTAAAATAATAAAAAACATTGAAAGAACTCAAGAAAAAATGGCAGAAAAAGGGTACACAGCAGAGAACATTAAGGTTTTGGAAGGTTTGGAAGGAGTTAGAAAAAGACCGGCAATGTACATAGGGGGGACAGATAAGCAGGGGCTTCATCATCTTGTTTATGAGCTTCTTGATAACTCTGTTGACGAAGCACTTGCAGGGTATTGTTCTAATATTCATGTTATACTTCATAAAGACGGTTCATGCTCAGTTGATGATGATGGGAGAGGAATTCCTGTTGACATTCACCCCACATATAAAATTCCGGCAGTTGAAGTTGCCTTAACTAAACTCCATGCAGGAGGAAAGTTTGATAAAGATTCATATAAAGTTTCAGGGGGGCTTCACGGGGTAGGGGTCAGTTGTGTCAATGCGCTTTCTGAAAAATTATCCATCAGAATAAAAAGAGAGGGGAAAGTTTATGAGCAGGAGTACTCAAGGGGGGTTTCCACTACTAAATTAAAAGTTGTGGGAAAGGTTCCGGAAAAAGAAACAGGAACTTTTGTCAAATTTTTCCCTGACCCTCAAATTTTTTCGGCTCTTGAATTTGATTACAAAATTTTGCAAACTCGGTTTAGGGAGGTTGCTTTTTTGAATGCCGGATTAAAAATATTCCTGAAAGACGAAATCAGGGATAAAGAAGAGGAGTTCCATGCTGAAGGAGGAGTTATGGATTTTGTAAAGTGGCTTAATAAATCAAAAGAAGTTTTGCATCCAAAGCCAGTTTATTTCAAAAAGGAAGTTGATAACACCTCAATTGAAGTTGGAATCCAGTATAATTCAGGCTATCAGGAGAATATTTTCGGATTTGTCAATACTATTAACACTGTTGAAGGAGGAACTCATGTTTCGGGATTAAAGACAGCTTTAACGAGAGTGGTTAATGATTATGTGAAGAAGAAAAATCTTTTGAAAGGAGATGAGACGCTTATGGGAGAGGATGTAAGGGAGGGATTAACTGCAATTGTCAGCATAAAAATTCCTGAACCTCAGTTTGAAGGTCAGACAAAAAGTAAACTTGGAAATTCTGAAGTTAAGGGATATGTTGATTCTTCTGTTACCTTATTTTTATCTGAATTCTTTGAGGAAAATCCAACAGTTGCAAAGTTAATAATTCAAAAAGTTCTTGACTCGGCAAAAGCAAGACTTGCAGCAAAGAAAGCCAAGGATTTGGTAAGAAGAAAAAATGCTTTTTCTCTTGGGGGTCTTCCGGGGAAGCTTGCTGACTGTTCAAGTAAAAAAACTGAAGAATCCGAATTGTATCTTGTGGAAGGAGACTCAGCGGGGGGTAGTGCCAAGCAAGCAAGAGATAAAGAAACACAGGCAATTCTAGGGCTTAAAGGAAAAATTCTTAATGTCGAAAAAGCGAGCCCTGCAAGAGCTCTTTCATCTGAAGAAATTGCAAACATGATTACTGCTATCGGGACTGGAGTTGGAGAAAATTTTGAGATGTCAAGGCTTAGGTACAATAAAATTATTATTATGACGGATGCAGATGTCGATGGGGAACATATAAAGACTCTCCTTTTAACTTTCTTTTTTAGGTTTATGCCTAAATTAATTGAAGAGGGTCATGTTTATGTTGCAATGCCTCCTCTTTACCGAATAAGGAAAAAGACAGACCATTATGTCTATTCAGATGAAGAGCTTAAAAAAGAAATTGGCGGGGCTGAAAATTCAAACATTACCCGTTTTAAAGGTCTTGGTGAGATGGATTCAACCCAGCTTTGGGAAACCACAATGAACCCCAAAACAAGGAAGATAAAAAGAATTTATATTGAAGACGCTGTTGAAGCTGATCAGGTTTTTTCAATGCTTATGGGAGATGACGTACAAGGGAGGAAAGACTTCATCGCTGAGAATGCCCATGAAGCTGCACTTGATATTTAAAATGGAAAGAAGAACAATTACAGAAGGCAGAAAAAAATATATAATTAATGAAAAAAGAGATTTAGAAATTTATAATAAAATTAAAATTGAGTAATAAAAAATGCCAAAAAAATCAAAAATACAAACTCCAGACTGGATATTAAAAGGTGGAAAACAGCCTAAAGAAGAAAAGAAAGGGAAAACTTTCAAAGTTAAGAAGTGTCCTAAATGCGGAGGAGACAAAGTTTCAGTTGTTATAGGGGAAGTTGGTCTGTGGGAATGCAAAAAATGCAAGTGGAAAGGAAAAACCCCTAGTGAAGAAGAATTGGACGAAGAAGAATTTATGGAATATTTGGATAAAATCGGGGAGGAAGTTGCATAAAATGGCTAAAAAAATAAAGAAGAAGATGAATACGAAGAAGTTCATGTTGAAAATCCTGAAGAAGAGGAGGAGGTTGAAATTGAAGTGACTGAAATCTCGCTTAATGAAGAGGAAATAAATTATTGGATTAATAAACTTGAAGGTCTTCGTGAAGCACATGGCGGGAGTATAGAATTAGAACTTGATGACGAAAGTGAACTTCTTATTAATTATGATTCAGATGAAGTTGCTGAGGTGGAATATGAAGAAGTTGATGAAGATGAGGATATGGGGGATGAAGAGTAAATGGAGAAAATAAAAATGATGGGGGTGAAAAAATCTCCCTACAGAAACGAATATCTCTTTCCAAAAGAACAACAGTTTTTTATAATTATCAGAAAACTTTTAGAGGAGCTTAATTTTGATTGGGAAGATTTTGAAACTTTTGGTTTTGAAACTGATGAAGATGATGATGTCACTAAAAATGAAGTTGATATAAAAAGTATCAAAGATGAAATTAATAATTTCACAAATAAAGATTATTCGATTGATATCATTTTCTTATCTAAGAAAATTCATGTTATAATTAATTCCCATTCAGACAAACAGAACGAAATTGCGAATATTTTAAATAAATATCTTGAGGAAGATTAAAAATGCCAAAGAAAGAAGAAAAAGAAGATGAGGAAGGTAAAAATATAAAGGAAATTGATAAAACGCAAGTTGAAGACAATGGAAAGAAGGTTCAGGTAAAAGAATCTTTTACAAAAAATCTTGAGCCTACAAAAGGCGAAAAGGGCGTTTTTAATTCTGAAGTTTCAGATGAAATGAAAAAGGCATACCTTGACTACGCAATGAGCGTTATAGTTTCACGTGCTATTCCTTCAATTGAAGACGGTATGAAGCCTGTCCAGAGGAGAATTCTTTATGCAATGCAACAGATGGGTTTAAAGTCAAATACTCAAACAAAAAAATCAGCGAGAATTGTCGGCGAAGTTATGGGTAAATATCACCCTCACGGTGATGCCCCTGTTTATGAAGCGATGGTAAGAATGGCCCAGGACTTTTCTCTAAGGTACCCTCTAGTTTATGGTCAGGGTAATTTTGGAAGTATTGATGCAGATCCTCCGGCAGCGATGCGTTACACCGAGGCGAAAATGGAGAAACTTGCTGAAGAGCTCCTTGAAGATATTGAAAAGGAGACTGTTGACTTTGTTCCAAATTTTGATAATTCTCTTAAAGAGCCCGTCTTACTTCCTGGAAAACTTCCCGCTCTAATGTTGAATGGGGCAACCGGAATTGCGGTAGGAATGGCAACAAACATACCTCCTCATAATTTAAGGGAAGTTGCCGATGCTATTGTTTCATATATAGATAATCCCGAAATACCCCTTAAGGATTTAATGCAGATTGTAACTGGTCCAGACTTCCCGACAGGAGGGCTTGTTCAGGGGGATATGAATGAACTTTATGAAACTGGGAGAGGAAAGCTTATCCTTAGGGGAAAAATAGAATCCGATGAAAAGAAGAGCAAACCTACTTTGATAATTACCGAAATTCCTTATATGGTTAATAAGTCTGACCTCATTACGCAGATTGCAAATTTAGTCCGTGATAAAAAGATTAAAGATGTTTCGGAACTTCGGGATGAATCAAATAAGGGGAAAATAAGAATTGTTCTTGAGCTAAGAAAAGGAGCCAACCCCAAGTTCATTATAAACGGGCTTTACAAATATTCCCGGCTTCAGGACTCATTTAATGTCAATTTTCTTGCACTTGTCGGCGGAAAACCAAAAATTCTTGGCTTAGTTGACATTTTAAGAAATTATATTTCTTACAGAAAGACAATAGTTGCAAGCAGAACAAAATATGAATTAAAGAGAGCAGAATTAAGGCAGGAGATTATAGAGGGTCTTCTTAAAGCACTTGGAAGTTTAGATGAGATTATAAAAATAATTAGATACGGAAAAAATCCATCTGAAGAACTTAAAACAAAATTCAAATTCACAGAAAACCAGGTAAAAGCAATTCTTGAAACCCGTTTGAGACAGTTAACTGCCATTGAAAATGATAAACTTAAAGAAGAGTCAAAAGAGCTTCTTAAAAAAATTAAAGAGTATCAAAAAGTTTTGGGTGACGTAAAGGAAATTTTAAAAATAATAAAGAAAGAAGTTTTGGAATTAAAGGATAAATATGGAGATGCACGAAGAACTCAGGTGTTAAAAAGAGGTTTTTCAGAAATTTCAGAAAAAGATTTAGTTCAGGATAAGGAAGTTGTTATTTCAATTACAGATAAAGGATATGTGAAAAGGACAGATGTCCAAACTTACAAAGAACAAAGACGAGGCGGAAGGGGGGTCATTGGGAGTAGTCTCACAAGCGGAGATTTCTCAAAACAAATCTTAACCTGCTCGACCCATGATTACTTAATGTTCTTCACATCCCGTGGAAGAGTCTTGTGGCTTAAGTCTTATGATATTCCTGAAGCTGAGAGGTATGGAAAAGGAAAAGCAATAATTAATCTTCTTGGACTTAAAGAAGAAACAGTAACTAAAGTAATCTCTGTTAAAAATTTTGAAGATTCTTTAATTATGGCAACTAAAAAAGGCATTGTCAAGAAAATTTCACTTTCATATTTTTCAAAGCCGAGAGCCTCTGGAGTAAAAGCAATAAACCTTCCTCTTGACAATTCAGATTACTTGATTGGAGTTGAAATAGTAAAGGAAGGAGAGGATTTAAGTCTTGCAACTAAAGAGGGGAAAGCAATAAGATTTAATTCAAAGGATGTTCGGTCTATGGGGCGTTCAAGTTATGGTGTAACCGGGGTAAAAATGTCTCCAAAAGATGAAGTTGTTTCTTTAGAAGTTTTAGCAACCGATGCAATTTTTACAATAACAAAAAAAGGTTATGGAAAGAGAACTGCAGTTGAGGATTATAGGAAAACAGCCAG
>JAUYLQ010000029.1 GCA_030699005.1 archaeon | reverse complement strand
GGAAAAAGAAGAGCTTGGAGACAAACTCAAAGAGTTACACAAGAAGGCGGGGTTATGACTTTTTCAGCAATGGCTGTTGTTGGGGATGAAAAGGGTCACATAGGAATAGGCGTCGGAAAAGCAAGTGAAACTTTACCTGCAAGAGACAAGGCAACAAGAAAAGCAAAATTAAATTTGTTAAAAATTAAACGGGGATGTTCAGCTTTTGATTGTTCATGCAATGAGCCTCATTCTATTCCGTTTGAAATTGAGGGAAAAGCAGGAAGTGTCAGAATAAAATTGATTCCGGCACCCCAGGGTACGGGGCTTGTTGTTGCAAAAGAATTAAAAAAGATTTTGAATCTCGCGGGGATAAAAGACGTTTATTCTCAGACTGAAGGAAAATTAAGAACGACATTTAATTTAATTAAAGCGTGCATGGATGCACTGGAGAAAACAAACAGAAAATGATTGCTGTAGTAAGAATAAAGGGACAAGTTGGTCTTGAGAGGGATGTAAAAGAAACTTTATACAGGATGAAAATCAGAAGGAAGTACGCCTGCATAGTTATGGAACCGACAAAAATAAATCTTGGAATGATAAAACTTGTAAGAAACTTTGTTTCATATGGGGAAATATCAAAAGAGACTTATGAAGAGCTTGTTAAAAAAAGAGGGAAAAAAGGAAAAGATAAAAAAATGAAACCTTTTTTCAGACTCCATCCTCCAATTGGGGGAGCAAAAACAAAATTTCATTATCCAAAAGGAATTCTTGGAGAAAACAAGGAAATGGATAAACTCATCGGGAGGATGTTGTAATGAATAAGGCACATCTTTTGTCAATAGGGTATTATCTAAATAAGAGGGTATGTGTAGTGGAAGGAGATTCTTTTAAAGTGGGGGATAGCTTAAAAAATGGAGAAAAAATAATTTCAAAAAGTCTTAACAAAATGTTAGTTATTGGAAAAGAAAATAACGGATATAAAGATTACCCCGTAAAAACAGTTTATAAACGTGAGAATGATTACTGGAATCCTTGGATACAAAAGTCCATTAGCAATGAAAATTATGAGAAAATAATGGAGGAATTGAAAAATTAAAATGAAAATACACAAAAGAAAAAAATCTTCAAGAATGCACGGACACAAAATGGGAACCCACGGAAGCGGGTCAAGAAAAAACAAAAGAAAATCCGGGCATAAAGGAGGAGTTGGAATGAGTGGTTCAGGAAAAAGAGCAGACCACAAAAAAACATTAATAACAAAACTCTATGGAAATGATTACTTTGGCAAGCAGGGAGTTACTTCAAGAGGAACAAAAAGAGACACAAGAAAAAGAATAAATGTGGGGGATATAGAGCTTCATATTGAAAAATACGGGAAAAAGGAAAAAGATGGCTACAAGGTTAACCTTGAAAATTACAAAATCCTCGGAGAAGGAGAAGTCAAGAATAAACTTTTTGTGAATTGCCTTGAAGTCTCAAAATCAGCCAAGGAAAAAATTGAAAAAGCTGGCGGAAACGTTGTAGTTAAAGAACTTAAAGAGATTGTGACCCCTAAAGTTATTAACCCTAAACACGAAAGAAAAAAAGCGGGACAGAAAAAAGAGTAGGCTTATTTCTTCTTAAAAATTTCCTTAAATCCTTCGTAAGAGACAATTCCTCCCAGAACAAACATTAAAAGAGAAATTATTGCAAGTAGGGGGTTCCCTTCGGATATGTACCCTCCACTTCTAAAAGTCAAGTAAAGAAGAGCGTACATTGTTGTCACAAGTACAAAAAGCATGGGTATTAGAATAAACTTTACTTTTATTTTTTTTGAAATGAAATAGGATGAAATTCCAATTAGGGTAATTGAGGCTATAAGCTGGTTTGAAGTTCCAAAAAGCCTCCAGAGATTCTGGTAAGAGTTTGTTACAGCGAGAAGCCAGGCAGGAATTAAAACAATCAAAGTAGTTAAAAATCTATTTTTCAATTTTGGAAAAAGAGTTTCAGAAAAAACAAACCTTCCAAGGCGGGATGAAGTGTCAACTGAAGTTAAAATGAACTGATTCACCATAAATGCACCAATTAATCCTGCAACTGAAAAAGTTATAAAAGGAATCCCCAATTTACCCACAATATTTCCAAAACCATCTGAAAAAAGGATTATCCACCCACGTGAAAGAAGGTCCTGAAATCCCCCAACGAGCCCTTCTCCCCAGTTTAAACCTGCAACCGCAATCAAAGTTACTAAAATTGCGAGGAGCCCTTCCATAAGCATCCCCCCATATCCAATTCTTCTGCCGTCAGATTCTTTTGAAAGTTGCTTACTTGTTGTTCCGGAAGAAACCAACCCATGAAACCCCGAAATTGCTCCACATGCAACGGTAATAAAAAGTATGGGCCAAAGAGCGAAGGTTCCCCCTGAGATGTATTCGGGAGCATTAATTACCGGCCTTATAATCAAAAGCCCGATAAACCCTAAAAGAAGAGTAAAAATAAGCTGAATTGAGCTTAAGTAGTCTCTTGGACGAAGCAGGATTGAAACTGGAATAACTGATGCTATGAAAGCGTAAACAAAGATAATTGTTATCCAAAAAATTCTTGTAAATTCGGCATTTAGAACATTTGGGGAAAACGAAATTGTTTCTCCAAGCCAAATCGAAAAGGCAATAATTAAAACTGCAATTGAAGTCAGAATTTTCGCATTTATTTTAAATTTTTCAATTCCTATCCCAAAAAGAACTGCGATGAAAGTTATTGTTCCAAGCGAAATTACCAACTCTGGTTTTTCGATTATGCTCTCGGCGGAAGAAGCGCTAAATACTGTAACAATTAAAATTAAAGTGATAAAAATCATAAGACCAAAAATCCATCCTGCTCTTTTATTAAGATAATCCTCTGTTATTTTTGCAACACCCTTTGC
>JAUYLQ010000027.1 GCA_030699005.1 archaeon | reverse complement strand
AGGGTAAAAAGTTTTAGATTTTGACAGTTCTGTCACAACCTTTCTACCAATTTTTTTTTCAGTTTCTTTTTTTGACTTTTCTGAGAGCCTTTTTTGATTTTCATCAGTATAAAATATCACTGAACGATATTGATTCCCTATATCTGGACCTTGCCTGTTCGGAGTGGTAGGATTATGCTTCTCCCAGAATCTCTTTAACAGGCTTTCGTAAGAATTCTTCTTTTCATCATATACAATTTTTATAACTTCTGCATGCCCGGTTTTACCCGTGCAAACTTCTTCATAAGTTGCCTTTTTACTTCCTCCCATGTAACCCACTTCTATTTTTAGACCTTTAACCTTTGAAAAAAGGTACTGTGGCTTCCAAAAGCATCCCATTCCAAAATATGCTTCTTTCATAATCTTTGTAGAAATAAACATTTAATTAAACTTTCTAAGAATGGATTATTAATGAAGGTGCCAAATCCCTGGAGGGATAATCTTCCTTCTTTTACCTGCACAATTAAAAGTTAAAAATAAATAAAAAATAAAATTTATTTGAAGCTAGGGGGATAATTAATATCTTCCTCTGCTTCTATTTTGGGGTCTTTGTCCGGAACTTCTGTTTTGGAACCTGTTTTGACCGCCGAAGCTTCTTCTTTCGCCTTCTTCACGAGGCTTTGCTTCATTGACCGTTAACTTTCTTCCTTCAACTTCTTTTCCATTCATTTCCGAAATTGCTTTCTTTGCTGAATCATCGTCATTAATAGTTACAAAACCAAAACCTTTTGAACGGCCTGAAAATTTGTCCATTATTACTGATACTTCTTCAACATTCCCGTACTGACTAAATAAACTTTCCAGTTTTTTGTCGTCAATACCGAACGGCATGTTTCCTACGTATATCTTCATGTTTTTTTTCCTCCTTCTTACTGTCTAACTCTAAAATTTGGAAGTATGACTATTTAAAGTAATGCTTTTCTCTTTCAGGAGTGAATTTATTGTCCATTTATGCAAGTCATTTACAACAATATTTAAAACGAGTTATTTCTTTAGGGGCTTTATGTCTTTGGAGAAACCAGATTTTAATGGAGCAAAAGAGTATGTTTTTCAAAGCTTGGAATCAATGCTTCCAGCTAACCTTTATTATCATAATTTTGACCACACAAAAGAAGTATTGGAAGGAACGACTCATATTTCTGGAATTGAAGGAATTACTAAAGAGGACATGCTCCTGGTTAAAACGGCAGCACTTTTTCATGATATCGGGTTTATTTATAATTACCATGACAATGAGAAAATTGCAGTGCAGGAAATTCGCAAAGTTCTTCCCTTATACTTCTATTCAGAGCCCAAAATAGAAAGAACTGGGGAGATTATTATGGCAACTAAAATGAAATATAATGGTGAAAGTTTTGTTCAGATGGCAGGAAATGACCTCCTTCAAAAAATACTTTGTGACGGGGACTTACTTTACCTTGGAACTGACAAATTCTTTGAAACCAGTGAAAATTTAAGAAGAGAAAGGGAATCTCAAGGGCAAGGTCCCATCAGTGAAGAAGAATGGGCTAAGGGGAACCTTTTATTTTTGAAAAACCACAAATATCTTACAAAAGCCGGAAAGCTTCTTGGAGATGAAGGGAAGGAAAAGAATATGCATATTCTTGAGGAAAGGCTTAACGCTTCCCGACATAACTTTTTTTAATTTCATTAATGGCTTTTGGCAAGTCAAGAATTTTATAAACTCTATAAGTTAAGCTTTCATTTGTTTCATCTGAACCAGTATAGTTACTTCTTATTTCATACCACTTTTCAAAATCTGTAACCCCCATCATAATATTTTTGTCATAAGGAGGGGTGGAACTGTGGGAGCTTACGGAAGAAATTTCT
Organism: archaeon; assembly: GCA_030699005.1. GTDB lineage: Archaea > Nanobdellota > Nanobdellia > Pacearchaeales > GW2011-AR1 > GW2011-AR1. The sequence goes on along the minus strand of JAUYLQ010000027.1, from coordinate 6,271 downwards.
TTTACCTTTTGCCCATCAGTGTCGTAAATGACACCCATATGAACGATAGTCTTTTGAATCTTACCTTTTTTAGGACCTGAATTATAAAATCTTGAAAAAATCAATATCTGGCCGGGAGAAAATTCCTGCATGCCAAAATTTTTTGGAGTCAAATTCTCATAAGTACAATCTTTTAAAACATTTTCTAGTTTTCCTTCTTTAAAAGTATAAACGTAATCTGAAAGATTATTTTTTTCTAAAAGCCTCATAATCGAGGTTATATTCCTTTCCAGGTAGCTCCCTCCACGAATGTTAACTTTCTCAAGTTCATTTTTAAAATTGATTCCCGCAGTTTTTAAGATTAAAGTTGCGGCATCTGTACAAACAAGAGACTTATGATTTACCCTGAAGTAATCTCCGTAGAGGTTACTGTAAGAGTTTAAAATTCCAGTTATATCTTTATTTGTGATTGAATCTTTTTTTGCCAGTCTTTCTGAAATAAAGTAAGGGGGGTAGTTTTTTTCATCAATGAAAGTTATTACTTCACCTTTATTTTTTCCAGTAAAAACTTTCATTGGAAGGACGTTATTTGTTCCGTAAAAACTGCTCACTTCAATCTTATCCTCATTTGGGGAAGCCAAAAAAGGCCCGTTTCTTACTTTGGAAAAGTCGGTTGTAATGTTCAAAACAGAGTTTGAATCAAGAAAAATCTTCACATTGCTAATCCTGTCGGTCTCATTAAAAACGTATGCAAATTTCGAAAAACTGATGGGAGACTCAGGTGGGTAGGTAACACTGGTCACAACAGTAGGACTAAGATTAATAAGTTCTCCATCTAAATTTAAAAGTGACCTCGGAGGAAGTTTTATATTCAATTCCTTATTTTGCTCAAAGTTAAAATTATTGGAAAGGTTAAACTTTGAGAGGTAATAAGTTGAGAAAGAGGAATTTAAAAGGGCTTCTTCTGGGTTTTTTAACCCAGAATTTGGGATTTTTTTAAAATCATTTTCAGTATTTCCCACTTCTAAATTTGGATTTGCCAGGAGCAAGGCAGCAAGCGTTGTTAGAGACAATTTCCTCATAAAAAAAATTAAGTGGCATCCTTTATATTTATTTCTGTGATTAAGAAATTAAAAATAAAAACCAAACCTGAAAAATAAAAATCCAAACTAAAAAATAAAAAAAATAACAGGAAATTAATTAAAAATTAATCCTGAAAAAAAACAAAAGCACCGTAAATTGCGCTAATTCCGACTAAAATGTAAACGATTGAAGAGGCAACACTTCCAGCACTAAAAACTGCTTCAACCACATTGAAGCCAAAAGCTCCAACAAGACCCCAATTTATTCCCCCGATTAAAACCAGAACGAGAGCAATTATGTCTAAAACACCTTTCATAAAGCACCTCCTTATGATTCTTTATATGAAAACTTGTTTATTAATTTATCTAAAGTACTTTTCAGAGTAAATATAAATTTATATAGAATTGGACCCATTCAAAATTTCATGAGTGGTGGATGGGGGTATTTACTTGGAGGATTTCTTGCTTTAGCTCCTCTCGAAAACATTTTGTCTCAGGATGATTCCAGCAAGGTAAAAGAAAAAGTGGTTTCTATGCTTGAAAATTACTGGAATAAGGAAATTTCATTAACAAAAGAGAGCCTTGAAAAAGAAATTTCGAAATGGCCTCAAAATCTTGCGGATTATATGAGAAACATAAATTATTTCAAAACTGAGAAAGTCGGGGATGTTATTGCTTCTTACAACCCAAGATCAAACACTTATTTTATTCCGGCTTTAAAAATTAATTCTGACAATTTCGGAGAAAAAATGGGGGAATTGCAAAATAAAGTCCATACAAAAACTGATTTGAATTTTTTAAAAGACGTTAATTATTATGGTCTTGCCTTGCAAGGGGTTTCTTACCCTAATCTTGTGAACTTAGGAAAAGATTTGGAAGAATATCGGGAGGATGCCTTTAATTTTCTCTCATACTCCATAGAAAGTGTCAGCCATGAAATGACTCATAGACTAATCCACGATTCTGACGGCCTTCCAGGCGAAAAAAACTTTGAAAAGCCAAGCGATGAGGAATTCCAGAAGTATGTTCTGCACCTTTTGGGGTCTGATGCAGGAAATGCGCTTCATGAACAATTCCAGCTTTATACGGAGTTTGCAAATCTGGATTATAATATTAAGAGAAGGTATAAGGATACTGAAGACTTTTTCGAGAAAATATACGAAAAAACCTCTGAAGAAATAAGAGGATACGACGACAATTACTGGAGACTCTATAATGAAATTCCTTCTTCAGTTCCAGTAAGTGTAAACGATTACATCTTTAACATTTGGAAAGACGTGGCAGGAGAAAAGGAAGTCAAATTTGTTGAAAGTCTTCTTTCAAGAGAGATTAATGAATTTGAACTGGAATACCTTAAGCATAATAGAGCGTCAACATATTACATTTTAAGAGAAAAGCCACAGTATGAATTCAAGCTGTCTAAAAACGGGACCGGTGGGATAGACTATGAAATATTCTATAACCCCGTTACAAATAAATTAATAGAAGAAGGTCTTCCAATGGCAAAAGTCCCCGAGTTTTATCATTACCTTAGTGACTATTCTGTTTTTAGCATGATGCGAAGGGAAATAGAGGCTTCAGCTGTAAGTTCACTTGCAAATATATACTTTGGCCCCCCCGAAAGCGGTAGATGGTCAATAGACTCCGAAGGGTGCGAATATTTCTCCAAGTTTAAAACCGGAGGGGAAGAAATTTTTAAAAGATTTATTGAAAAAAATGAAATAGCAAGAAACCTTTTAGAAGTAGGGTATGAGCCCGCATTTGTAAGAAAAGACCTTGAATTTGCTAAAGAATATTCGCGCTTTGGTAAAAAATATTCCTGGCCCCCGTCTAACCTTGAACTGAATATAAGGTAAACATTAAAAACTGGTTTAACATATATGTTTTATGGTGACAATAAGCCATCTTGCAAAGCATTTTTCTTCAAGAGGAAAGTACCTTAAAAGCTGGATTTACGGGGGTCTTGATGGGGTTATTACAACTTTTGCAGTTGTTGCAGGAGTCATGGGAGCTAATCTATCTTCAGCAGTAATTTTGATACTTGGCTTTGCAAACTTAATAGCTGACGGGATTTCAATGGCAGTGGGAGATTATATTTCGACAAAGTCTGAGGAGGAATACTACCAAAGTGAAGAGGCTACAGAAGAAATGGAAGTAAAAAGCAATCCCAAAAATGAAAGAAAAGATTTTGAATCTATTCTTATAAAGAAGGGCTTTAAAAAAGAGGATGCAAAAAAGATATCCTTATTAATTTCAAGGAATAAAAATTATGAAGTTGAAACAATGCTTCATGAAGAGCTTGGTTTAAACAGTGATCACCTTAATCCCAAGAAAAATGCATTTGTGACCTTCATTTCATTTTTTGCCTTCGGGTTAATTCCTCTTTTATTGTTTGTCATTGGTGCAATTTTTAATTTGGGGATTCCAAATGCGTTTTTATTTGCTTCAATTTTATCCGGGGTCTCAATGTTTGTCCTGGGAGTTGTTAAATCAAAAGTAACGAAAAAGTCCTCTTTAAAATCCGGATTTGAAACTCTTTTAATTGGAGGAATTGCTGCAATTGCAGCATACTTTGTCGGGGAAATCCTTTCAAAGATAATATGAAACAGATAAAATGAAAAAGAAAATTGATGGAATAAAAAGAACAAAGAAAGCAAAAGAAATAAAAGAGCGGGGAGAAATTTTTTATTCCCTTCTTGGATACTTTGTTGGAGTTTTTATTGTTAACATTTCAGGAAAAAACTTGAGCCTTAACCCTGTTTATGCAATGGAGTTTTTGGGAGCCCAAATTTCAACGGCAATCAATATTGACTTCCCAATGTTTGTTACTTTAATCATTGGATTTTTATTGAGTTTAATTCCTTTAATTTTTGTTTATGTGGTTATGAAAGGATATTCTAAGAAGTAATTTTATCCTTAGGAGCAAGGTAATCCCACTCATCACAATCGATTATACGGATGTCGTCAATTTCCGGAACCCAAAATGCATTAGTCTCTCTATAATCTATATTTCTGAATCCTTTTATTTCGGCTTCATCCCCCGCAATTTCGTATTCTCTCAATGCCTTATTATGAAGGTCTTCAGGCCCAAAACAGGAATTCTTTAATTTCGCCATCAAACCATTATAATCAAAATCAAAATTATCTTTATTTTCGCATATTTGCTCTTTTAAACTTCTAATCTGGTTTATTGGAAGCATTCCCAAATGCTCCATAACAAATCCTGAGTTAAATTTCTTTTTGTCTAAATTAAAAACTTTGTAAATTCCTTCAGGTTTTGCAACTTTAAGTTTAAGGTTATAAGCTGTAGTCTGCATTTTTTCTCCTCTCTCTACTTTATTCCACAATTTTGGGTACCTTGGGATTTTCACAACCAATTCAAGAGCTCTTGGAGAAACTGAAAAAACTACGGAATGATTCCCATTTGTTCCAATTGCATCTTCCCTCATAAAAGCATACTTGTAAGGGAAATCTCCGTGATTATCCCCGTCTGTTCCTATTGCCTTGGCCTCTTCTTTTGAAATTTCTTCTCCCGCTAGCACTTTCTCATAAATTCTCCTTTCGGTTCCCTTTTTTGGTAAATAATCTTCTAAGCACATAGCAAAAACATAATCTTTTACTATTTAAACCTTTCTGCATGTTGTTACTTACAAGTGAACATTTATCCAAAAGACTGGTCCTGTAAACAAAAAGTTAATTCTATAAAGAAATTTTTTCTTAGAATTTTTATGGTTGAAGTAAAAGAATACCAGAGAGACAATTCAAAAGACCATTTATTCGCTTTGAATGGGTTAAATGAAATCCCTTTTCCGGTTGAAAAAAAAATTCTTGTTGATTTTTTGAATGGAAATGAAAATGAAAAAGTTGTTGAAAAAAACAGGCTTTTCCTATGCAAAAATTTCGGGAGCATGAATTATCTTGGACGGGAAAAAACTGGTGACTTGATTGAAAAACTTCTTGAAAATGGTTTAATAACGGAATCTCTTTCGATTCTTGATAAGTCAAAAAAATTGTTAGCCATCTCTGAAAAAGGAAAAACCGAAATCTCAAAAAACTCTAAAGGCTCAGAAGAAAAGATTTCTGAAGATGGAGAATTTAATGAAAAAGATTTGAAATTTCTTAAAGAACTGCAAAAATTTTTGCATGGGTTCAATATTGAGCAAAAAAAGGCGGTCCTTTCAGGAAATAAAAGAGTTCTTTGCATTGCCGGAGCAGGATCTGGGAAAACAACCGTGCTTACAAAAAAGATTGAATTTCTGGCAAAATTCAGGAGGATTAATGGGGATGAAATTCTTGCGATAACATTCACCAGGAAAGCAAGGGAAGAAATGGAAAGGCGCCTGAAAGAAGCAGGGGTCAAGGTTGTTGTTGAAACTTTTAATTCTTTTTCAGAAAAAATTTTACTTAAATATGGTGGTAAAATTTATGGCAAAAAGGTGAGAGTTGCAGGCATTCAGGAAAGGATGGTCTCAGTTTTAAGGGCGCTTGACAGCCTTGATTTGACAATTAAAGAAGCAATAGAAAAATATTTTCAAAATGGTTTAAGTACAAGAAAAAACTTTTATGAACTTCAAAATTCTTTTATTTCTGACTGCTTTATTGTTTTAGAATATTTCAAACTTTCTAACACTCCGATTGATGAATTCAGAAAAAAATATTTTAATTACGGGGATGAAGCTTCAAATATGGTTTTTGAAATAATAAAATTTGTTGATAAATATTTCTCTAATTTTGGCTTCCGAACTTATGCAGACCAGATAAATGACGCAATAAACTTTTTTAGAATGCATCCTAAGTTTATACCTCACTTCTCACATATTCTTGTTGATGAATTCCAGGATGTCAATCCGGCGCAAATCGATTTTTTGGATATCCTGAACCCCGAAAACCTTTTTGCTGTAGGCGACCCAAGGCAATCAATATACGGATGGAGAGGTTCAAAAATAGAATATATTATGGAATTTCGTGAAAAATACCCCGATTCGGAAGTTATCAGCATGAAAAAGAACTACAGGAGCTCCAAATCTGTTGTAAATTTAATAAACGAATCTGTAAAGCACATGAATCTTCCTGACCTTGAAAGCACTTTTCCTGAAGACACAAAAATCGAACTTTTATCATTTAAATCTGAAAAAGAAGAATTTGATTTTATAAAAGACAAAATATCGTCTTCAGTAATTCCAAGGGAAGAAATTTTTGTTTTGGGGAGA
>JAUYLQ010000023.1 GCA_030699005.1 archaeon | reverse complement strand
AGTAATCTACTTTCCTACTTCCAAACTTAATATAAAAAGTGGCATATCCAGTTCTTTCTGTGGGAATTGGAGAATCATCTCTCCATTTGAGTTCCCATTTAATAAGGTCCCGTTGTGAACTTTTTGCCTTTTAGGTACTTTCTTTTGTGTGTGTCTTCGGGGGTTACAGGATCCCATTCATTTCTATTTTCTCCAATCATGTGGCCTCCGGAACTCTTCAAATGACTGTAAAGCGCTTTTTGTTCCGCTAAAATTCTTTCTGAACTTGACATGTCGGGTCTTGAAAGCCTGGTATCCGGTTCAAAAGCTTGATATTTCATCCCTTCAATTTGGTTACCCGTCAAGTAATCCAAAGTGTCTTCTTTTATTTTTTCTTCTTCCTTTTTTTTTGGAAAGTTCTCTTCAAGATTACTTTCAGGAACTTCAAGCATATTTTCAAGAGAGACATCTTTTTTTTGATTTGCAAGAAAATGCCTTACTCTTGAATGAAACTCTTCATCTTCTTCAAGCTTTTCTTCAAGCTCTTCAAGTTCTTCCTCAGAAACTTCTCCCTCATTTTCTTCTTTTTCATCACCTTCCTCGGAATAGGACTCATGGTCTTCAAACCAGTCCTCTGAAATTTCTTCTTTTTCTTTTCTTTTTTTGACTTTCTTTTCTTCTTTCTTAATTTCCGATACCATAAAATTCATAGGAAAAGAAGATATTTAACTTTTTGGAGTATTAGAAAATACAATTTTTTATTTAATATAAACGGTTAATACAAGCAGGCTAACTAAAAAGCAGCCATTCCGTGGGCTTTTTTGTAAACTTCAAAAAGTGTTTTTGTTGTTTCCTTCGTTTTTTCCTTAATTGCGGGGATAAAGTACTCTTTTTCATACCATTTTAAATGACCCTTGTAAGGACCGGTTTTCTTTTTTTCTTTTTTTTCCTTTTCTTCTTTTTCTTTCTTTTCTTTTGGTTCATTATAAAACCCAAATAAAGCTAAAAAAGGATTTGAACCGTTTCCTGAGAAAAATCCTTTTTTTTCGGACTTTTTTTCCCCTTCCTTGTCTTCAATATACTCTTCGATGTCCTCTTTTAAAGTTTCAAGGCTCTCAGTCGTTGCACCTTTTATCAAATCCAGTGCATCATTCAGGTCAGACTTTTCTACCTCTTCATAAACCTTTTTTATTTCTTCCCCAGTTAAGGCATATCCACGGAAAGTAATTTCTGCCCTTCCCCCGACAACAAAACCTGTTTGAGTTCTTGATGGTATTCCTCTAAATTTAAAGTCAACAAGTACGCAAGGGTGATAAGTATCACTAACTGAATTTAAAAATTTCTCTTCTGCAAAAAAAGGAGGGAAATTTCCGGACTTTGCCTCACCTTTAACATCGAGGGTCTGTTTTCCCAGAAGAGTAAGTTCCAAAAGAAGGGAATTAAACATTTTTACAAGGGCGGGATTTCTTCCACCTTCAGACATTTCAAGTTCCTGAGCAGCCTTAAGATAAGGCTTTGCCCAACGAGCATAAATCTTTAGGGAATTCACCTGACTTTTCAAATAAGTTTTTTCAATCTGAAACCTTTTCCTAAGCTCTCCTTCAGACTCTTTTATCCATATGTTAAACTCATGAATCCTCGGCTTTAATATCCTTTTAACAATCTGGTTTAAATCAAGTTTTTCAATATCTTCTTCATTATTTACGATGAGAAATGCATCGATAAGAGTATTAAATCCCGACTGCCCAAGAGCCATTGCTTTTATTGAAGAATTTCCTTTCTGAATATCCACTTTGTCCATCCAAATCTGCTTTAAACTTAAAATTGCACTTGCTTTTTTCTCTTTGTCTTCAATCTTCAAATCATCATAGGACCCAAGTCTGATTTTAAATTCCCTCAGGTCATAAATGATATTTAAGACGCTTCTTAAAACTGTATTTATGTCTCCAAGAAGTTTTGAACCCTGCTGCTGCATGATTGAAGCCCTTTGACCCATTTCTCCAAAATGCTGAGAACCCGGGCTTGAAACAAAGTTGTCTATTAATTTTTCTGGGTTTAAACCAAAATCGTTCATTAAGTCGAGTATGAAAAAATAAATTGGTTCAAGTGTTTCAGTTGGGGAATCATAAACAAGCTTATGTATGTCTTCCGGCTTTTTTCCTGTGACCTCTTCAATTATTTCTGCTATGGTCTTAACCATTATTATTAATAGAGGGGGATGTTTAAAAAATATTCTAATTCTAATAAAGGTAAATTTAAATAATTAGGAAACATCTTTTCACAATGGCTTTATTCAATAAAAAGAAAAAATACGTTGACCTCTCCCAAAAGATGAGAAATAAGCAGGAAAGCCTTAATGAAGCTAAATCTGAAATCCCTCCTGAATCAAAAAATGAAAGCCAGGGTTCTTCTGGCAGTGGTTTTTTTAGCTTTTTTGGAGGTGGAGGTAATGCAAATTCTGTTTCTTCAGCAGACCCGTCAAATGAAACTCCTGAAGAAAAAAGAAGAAAGCTTTCAAAAAAACTTTACGACATGACTGCAAAAGCTGAAGACCTTGAAAACCAAATTTACAATTTAAAGCAAAGAGTTGAAGTTCTTGAAAGGAAACAAAAAGTCGGATATTAATTTATAGGGAAAATATTAAATAAATTAATAAACTTCTCTTCGATATAATATTTTATGATAAAAAATCTTGATAAAAAGATAAAGGGATATGCCCTGAAAAATGCAATTCATTATGAAGGTCGGGCAAACCCTGGCGCGGTCATTTCTGCACTTTTTAATGAAGGCCTGGAAAAAAAAGATGTAAAAGAGGTCATGCCAAAGATTAATGAAACAATAAAAGAAATTTCAAAATTGAGTCTTGAAGAACAAAAAAAAGAGTATGAAAAGTTAAAGAAGATTCTTTCAGAAAGGGAATCCCGAGAAGGGCTCCCAGAACTACCTAATGCTGAAAAAGGGGTTGTTATGAGGTTTAGGCCGGCACCATCGGGACCTCTTCATATAGGCCACATAGTTTCTAATGTATATAACTCCCTTTACGCGAAGAAATATGGGGGAAAATTTTATATTATATTTGATGACACGGATCCTGAAACAACACTCAAAGAATCTTACAATGAAATCAAAAAAGGCTGTGACTGGATGTTTGGAAATGTTACAGAATATCTGAATGCATCAGACAGAATGGATATATATTACAAATATGCTAATAAACTCCTTCAAGCGGGAAATGCTTATGTATGCACTTGCTCTTCCGAAAAATTTAAAGAGATTGCTATGAAAAAGCAGGAATGTGCGTGCAGAAAAAAAAGTGTTGAAGAAAATATTCAAGACTGGGAAAAAATGCTCGATAAAAATGGTTTCAAAGAGGGGGATGCTGTACTGAGATTTAAAACACCTGAAGAAGAGCAAGGTATGAAAAACCCCAATCCCGCAATGAGGGATTTTCCTCTTGCAAGAATTAACGAAACATCTCACGCCCTTCAGAAAAAAAAGTACAGAGTCTGGCCCCTAATGAATCTTTCAGTTCCTGCAGACGACATTGAATTAAAAATGACCCATGTGATAAGGGGAAAAGATCACAAGGATAATGCAAAAAGACAAAAGATGATTTACAAAGTGCTTGGTCTTGATAAAAAGTTTCCATGGACCTTTTTTATAGGAAGGGTAAAATTTACAGATATGGAACTTTCAAAAAGAAAGATTGTTCAGGCAACAAAAGAAGGTAAATATTCGGGATGGGATGATGAAAGACTTGCAACAATATCCGCAATTAAGAAAAGAGGCTACAAACCCGAAGCATTTCAAAAATTTGCTGAAGAAAGGGGCTTAACCGAAGTGGACAAAGTTATAAGCACGGCTGATTTTTTTAAAGCGATTGAAATATACGGTAAAACTGAATAAATCTTTACCTGAGCATAACCTTTTTATAGTAGTTTTCGGTATTAATATAAGCAGCGATGCTAAAAAAAGATAAAATTTAAAGGAGGTGAAAAATGAGCGGAAAAAAAGGATTATCGACCGTTGTAACAACTTTGATAATTGTACTTTTGGTTCTTGCTGCAATCGGAATTATTTGGGGTCCAATTAGGAGCCTATTAACAAGCAGCACCAACTCACTTGGAGGAACTGCATGTTTAGAACTTGACCTTACAGCAACTAGGGTAAATGAGACTGCTGCGGGGGTATACGATGTTACTTTGAGAAGAGGCGGAGCCGGAAGTAATACACAAAATGTCGGAGCTAAGTTAATATTGTACAGTGATTCAGCAGTAAGTGACACTTTTTCATTTGGAGAAACTCTTACACCATTGCAGGTTAAGACAGCTTCAGTGGATACTACTGTTGGGGCAACCGTTACAGGATTACTTGGTGCAAACAAAGTTGAAGTAGTTCCTTACTTCATAGATTCAGATACTGGTGAAGAAAGGGTATGTACAACCTCAACAAGTTTTTCATTTTAATTTTTTAAATTTTTAATTTTATTTTTGGTTTTTTGGTAAAAAGAGCTCGAGGAAACAATGAAAGCTTAAACTAAATAGTAGGAAATCTAATGGGCAAAAAAATTGTTGAAAAAGGGTATGATAAAATTGCTAACTGGTACCATAAGGACAGAAAAACAACAAGAGAGACAATTTTTTTCTTAAAAAAAATAGTTGAAAAACTGCCAAAGAGAGGCAAGGTTTTAGATTTAGGGTGCGGAACAGGTTATCCTGCCACCAAATTTTTTAGTGATAAAGGATATGATGTCATGGGGGTGGATCTTTCCTCTGAAATGTTAAAAATTGCTAAAGAAGTTGTGCCCTCTGGGAAATTCATAAAAAAAGATATGACAAAAATAAACTTTCCAAAAGATTCTTTTGATATAATTGTCTCCTTTGCAGCAATTTTGCATGTTCCTAAAAAACAACAAAAGGGTTTATTTAAAAAAATGTATAAAATATTAAAACCAAATGGGCGGGTTTTAGTGAGCATTACAAATGTTGACCATGGAACATACACAAATAACTGGATGGGTAAAACCAAGATGTACTGGGTTGAGAATAGCAAAAAAGAAAACTTAAATTTAATTGGGAATTCTGGATTCAAAATAATACAAGTCAAAGATATTGGACCAAAGAATGATCAACATTCTTACATTTTAGCTAAGAAGTAATCAAGCTTCCTTTATCAAGTAAACCTCGTCATTAACTCTTACTCTTGGGAGTTTTATTCCAATTTCATATCCCTTAACTGCTTTTTCAACCGAATTTTTATCGACTTCAAGCCTTTCTATTTTTGTTTTTTCAATGCCAGTCGTTTTCCCTACGATTACAATTTCATCCCCGACATTTAATTCTCCTGCGGAAATGAACACTGTTCCAACACCTGCCTTAGGATAATAATGAGTTACCTTTCCAATAAACTGTTTTTTTGTTGAGGCTCCAGAATTTTCAAAATTTGAGAAATCATCACTTGTTGGAACTCCAAGGTAAAACCCTGAAGAAAATCCTCTATTGTAGACTTTTTCCAATTCTTGGAGCCCTTCTTCTATTTCTTCCCTGCTAAGTTTTTTATCGAGGGCTTTTCTATAAACTCTTGTTACAGTGTCAACATACCTTGCATCCCTATTCCTTCCCTCAATTTTAAACGAAACAATCCCTGCATCTTTTAATTTATCCATAAATGGAAGTGCACACAAATCCTTTGCCGACATAACAGTGTTTCTGTTTAGGCGGAGTTCTTTTCCCTCTTCATCTGTGATTTTATAACTTCTTCTACATACTTGAGTGCACATGCCCCTGTTTGCACTTCTTTTAAATAAGTCCAGAGACATAAAACACCTTCCTGAAACTGCAACGCACATTGCTCCATGAATAAAACATTCAACGGGGACAATTTTCGAAATTTCTTTTATTTGGTCCAAGTTTAATTCTCTTGCAAGAACTATTCTCTCTGCACCTATATCCCGGTAGAATTTTGCTGATTCTGAATTTGAAACTGACCCTTGAGTTGAAATGTGAAAAGGGATTTTTAACTTTCTGCATAAATTAATAACGGATAAATCCCAGCAGATTATTGCATCAACTTTTCCCTTTACTTTTTTTAAAATTTCTTCTATTTTTTTTATCTCATTGTCATAAACAATCACATTTATAGTCAGATATTTTTTTACATTTTTTCCGCAGATTTCATTTATTTTCTTTAAGTCCCCAATTAGAAAATTTTTTGCATTGTCTCTCATTGAAAATTCTTTAAGTCCAAAATAAACAGCGTTGGCCCCCGCCTTCACGGCAGAAACGAGCATTGGGAAATCTCCTGCTGGTGCAAGAAGTTCGTATTTACTAATCTTATCATTGCTCTTACTTTTCATAAGTCTAGAAAGGGATGGGGTTTTTAAGGGTTATTTTTTAATCCTATAAAAAGGAACTTCGGGAGCTCTTTCAAAAACTGTTGGTTCAACCTCTATTTTTCCACTGAAAGTTATTTCTATATAATCCCCATTGAAATAATTTGCATTAGTCAATTTCGTATCCTCTTCTATTTTTTCATTAAGTTTATACCTCAAGCTAAAACTTTTCTCATTGTTATTAAGGTTGTAAACTTCATAACCATCTATAAAAAATAAAAATCCATCCCCCTCATTTTTAAAGACCAAAACTCTACCTTCAAGAGATTCATTAATAATAGTTGACCTTTGAAACTTGCCATTTTTTGTATTTCCCACATAAAAATTCTTAGGAGGAAAGTTTTCAATAGCGTATTTTAGATTTTCAGAATCCTCTTCCTTCAAAAGCCAATAAACATTAAAGTTCATAGAATAACAATAAACGAAAACTTTAATAATTATTTCTTTTATTTCTTACTTATGGGATCCTTATTTCCCCACTTTTCAAAAACAAGTTTACTCTTTTCAAACCTAAACCTTGAAAAAATAAAAAAGTAAAAGATTGGGAGAGCCGCGAAAAGCCCGAGAACTGTTGAAACAATATTCGGATATAAATACCATCCCATTAAGGACAAAAAAACGAGGACAAACCAAGTTTTATGGCTTTTTTTTCCTGACTTCCACATTGCAATAAGGGTCCAGACTGAACTCCATAAAATAAGGGCGACACTTATTATCATTTGGGCATTCTCACTTCCTAAAAATTCTAGCATCCCCTAATAAGGAAAATTTATTTTAAAAATCTTGTGAACTTGAAAATTTTCATTTCCAAATAGTTAAGAAAGTTTAAATATCCTAAATCTGTTTTTGCAAAGGTAAATACCAATTGTGGTAATAAAAAGAGGTTAATAGTACAACAGCTTGTATCAATAAAGAAATATGAATTGCCCTTTTTGCAACAATACAACTTTTAAGGTAACAAACAAAAGAGATTCTTTTGAAGGAATAAGAAGGAGAAGGGAATGCCTTAAATGCAAAAAGAGAGTGACGACACAGGAAAGAATTATTGAGTCTGACATTTATGTTGTCAAAAAAGACGGGTCAAGAGAAAAATACGACTCAATGAAGTTGAAAAGAGGTCTTGATAAGGCATTCGAAAAAAGACCTGTTTCAAAAGAAAAACAGGAAAAGATAATCCTTGAAATTGAAGAACAAATAAGGAAAAAAAGAAAAAATGAAGTTAAAAGCAGAGAACTTGGAGAACTAATGATGAAAAAAATAAAAAAACTTGATAAAGTGGCTTATGTAAGGTTTGCATCTGTATATCGTGAATTTAAAGACATAAAAGATTTCAAGGAGGAGCTTAAAGGATTATAAATGGAAGGAGAAAACATAGAACAGGAATTAAGAAAACTTACAAAACTCCCTCTTAGCTTAAATCAACTAAAGGTGATTAATGATAAATATTTGAAAAACTCTCCGACTGTTGAAGAGTGGCTAAAAACAATTTGCCACAATGTTTCATTGTCTGAAATTTTACATTCAGGGGAAGCTCGTGAGGAAGAGATTTTTGAAGGGGTAAATTGCAAGATAATTGAATATAACAATAGTGGGAAAAAATCAAAGATGTTCTTACTTCATGAGGGAATGGATGACCATAATGAAAGAGGAAAGAATTTTAAAAAATTTATAGAAAACCTTGAAAAAATTTACAAAAGAAATCCTGAAATCGGAGAGGAAATTGAAAAAGAGTTTTATGAAATGCTCTCAAATTTTGAATTTCTTCCAAATTCCCCGACACTTATGAATGCAGGACGTGAAATTCAGCAGCTTTCTGCTTGTTTTGTTTTGCCTGTCGGAGACTCAATAGAAGAAATTTATGAATCACTAAAAAATATGGCTTTAATACACAAAAGCGGAGGAGGAACAGGGTTTTCTTTTTCAAAACTAAGGCCATCTAAAGATGTTGTAATTTCAACAAAAGGTATTTCATCAGGACCTTTATCTTTTATGCAGATATTTGACAAATCAACTGAAGTGGTAAAACAAGGAGGGACAAGAAGAGGAGCAAATATGGGGATTCTTCATTACACGCACCCCGATATTTTAGGTTTTATTGATATGAAAAAAACTCCCGGGATAATGGAAAACTTTAATGTTTCAGTAACGATTGATGAAAAATTTATGAACGCTGTAAAAAACAATGAAGATTATGAACTCATAAATCCAAGAAGTAAAGAAGTCTCTGGGAAACTTAATGCAAAGGAAGTCTGGAAAAAGTTAATTCTTGGTGCCTGGGAAACGGGAGACCCCGGAATAATAATTATTGATAGGATAAACAATACAGCGAGTAATGCAACACCTCACTTGGGGCAAATTGAATCAACGAACCCGTGTGGTGAACAGCCTCTTTTACCGTATGAACCCTGCAACCTTGGCTCAATAAACTTGTCAAAATTTGTAGATGAAGGACAATTGGACTTTAATTATGAAAAATTAAAAAAGACGGTAAAACTCTCCACAAGATTTCTTGATGATGTGATAGACCTCAACTGTTACCCCATTCCAAAAATTGAAAAAGTTGCAAAGTCAACAAGAAGAATAGGACTTGGAGTCATGGGATGGGCAGAAGCTCTTGTTAAATTAAAAATTCCATACAATTCCAAAAAAGCTCTGGAAAAAGCAGAAGAGGTCATGAAAGTAATAAACGAGACATGCCTTCTTTCTTCGACAGAACTTGCAAATTTGCGGGGGGTTTTCCCTGCATTTAATGGAAGTATTTATGACAAAGAAAGTGTTTACTTTAGAGGAAAGGAAATTTTTCCAAGGCATTCGGCAAGAACAACTATTGCTCCAACAGGAACAATTGGCATTGCGGCAGGACTTCAAGGTGCAGGAATTGAGCCATTTTTTGCAATTGTTTATGTGAGGTATAACGCAGCAGGAATTGACGCCCTGAAAAAAGGTGAAACTCCAAATGAAAAAGACACTTTTTTTGAGGTAAACCCATATTTTGAAAAAATTGCAGAGGAGAACAATCATTTTGGTCTGGGTAAAAAAGAACTATTCATGAAAATAAACGAGAATCATAAATCCCTCCTTGGAATTGAAGAGATTCCTGAAGAAATTCAAAACTTATTTTTAACTTCACATGACTTAAAACCTAAGGAACATGTCCTTATGCAATGTGCTTTTCAAAAATATACAGATAATGCTGTTTCAAAAACTGTTAACATGAAAAATGAGGCAACTCCTGAAGATGTTGAAGAGGCTTACATGCTTGCTTATGAACATGGGGCAAAGGGAGTTACAATCTACAGAGACGGCTCAAAGCAATTTCAAATTTTAAATATAAAAGAAAATGGCAAAAAAGAAGAGAAGAAAGAAATCAAAAAAGACCTCCGTGAATTTTCAGATTATTATCCCATTGAGACTGGTCAAGGAGGAATCCATATACACATTAATTATAATGAAGAGAAAATTTCAAAAATATTTGCAAACCTGTCTCCTATTGGGACTGAAATCTCCGGAATGGCGACTTCCCTTGCGATTGTCCTTTCAAAATATTTTGAACTTGGAGGGGATCCAATAAAAATTTTG
>JAUYLQ010000012.1 GCA_030699005.1 archaeon | reverse complement strand
TTTGCAAAAAATTCAGTTGAAAGCCAAATTGCAACATCATAGTTTGGATGTACAGATTTGTCATCAAGAAGCATAAACATTAATTCTTTAGAATCAACAATAGTAAATCTTCCATTCAAGTCTTCTTTTGTAAGATCTCTAACTTCTGCAACTTTAGAAAGCTCTTTTGCAATTTTATAATTCTGTTGTGTAATTGGCGCTGCAATTCTTATAACTACTCCTCTTCTCTTTGCTTTTTCAAATATCGGCATTAGAACTTCCAATTTTCTATTCAATCCTTCTGCAGTCGTAGTTATAGTTACTGTCCTTTCAGCTCCCCTCACAACCATATCAAGGTGATTATACATATTCTGTCTTCCCCTCAAGCTTCCAGAAAGGTCAGATGGTTCAACAAATTTAACACCATTTGTAAATAATGAACTTAATTCATCTAAAACTTCATCTCCCTTCAATTGTTCAAGTCTTCTACTTTTTTCATTAGCGTTAACAATAAGATTCTTCTTTACTCTTTCAACAACTTCTTCAGGTTTTAGGGCAACAAATTTTATTGGTTTTCCAACTTTCATAACAATAAAGCCTTTCTTTTCCAAAGATTCAAGTATATCATAGGTTCTACTTCTTGGGACGTCAGAAATTGTTGAAAGTTCTCCTGCAGTTGAAGTTCCACGAGAAAGAAGAGCGGTCCAAACCTTAACTTCATACAGATTCAAATCAAAAATTTTTCTTAGCCTACTCAAAAATTCGTCTTTAACTATCATTTTCTCGATTCTTTTAAGAGTTTTTAGTTTTTAAAGATTGCTATCCTGCAAAGGTAACTCCACGAATTTACCCCCTCACAGTCTAACAATTTGGATTTTACCGGTTTTTTCTTTTATTTTGAATTCTTCAGTTTCTCCTCGGGAAACTTCTTTTGAACTTGAAAAATCAAGAGTTTTTGAGTTAGTTCTTTTCTTGATAAATTCTTCATGTTTTTTCAGAATTTCTTCAAAGTTTTTGTCTAAAATCAATGTGAGTTTAATCGGGTCATTTTTGTTTAGGCCAAGTTTTTTCCTGAATGCCTGGGCTTTTCTTGAAATTTCTCTTGCATAACCCTCTGCCTCAAGTTCAGGAGTCTGAGTTGTATCGAGTTCTACAGTTATTGATTCCTTCCCTTCGGGGTTTCCCGTTAAAATTTCAACTTCTTTTAAATTAAGCTGAGTCTTTATTATGTCTTCAAACTCTTCTCCTAAGGGTTTGTAGTAACTTATTGTTGCTGATTGAATAGGCCATTTTAATCCTATTTTTAGTTTGTCTCTTTCATATAGCCCTTTTTCAATTATATTTATTACCCAGTTCATTTCTTCCTCAAGTTTTTCATTTATTTTTCTCTTTTCAGCTTTTGGCCATTTTGAAAGGTGAATTGATTCCTCTTTCACAATTTTTTTTTCTTTTAGCTCCTGCCAGATTTTTTCTGTTAAAAAAGGAATAACGGGTGCAAGTAGTTTTAACAAAGAAACATAAATTTCTTCAATTAGTTTTTTTGTTTCAGGAGCGCGGTCTCTTATAATTTTAATGTAAGTTCTTGAGAAATCATTTACTATGAAGTCTTCAATCAATTTTGTTCCCTCTGGAAATTTGAATTCATTGTACTTTTTAGTTGCCTCTTCAAGAGTTCGATTATACCTCGATAAAATCCACTTGTCTTCAATTTTAATTTTTTGCTTTTCTTCTTCAGTCTGAAGAACAAAATTTTTAAGGTTTGAAATAATCATAAAAATTTTTCCAATGTCTTTCAGCTCCGATTCATCGAAACTAAAATCTTCCCCTTTTGAAGTTTTTGCAAAGTAATACCTTAAATAATCCCTTCCGTATCTTTCAAAAACTTCCTGTGGCTGAATTATATTTCCTTTTGATTTTGACATCTTTCTTTTTCCAATGTCCAAAATCATACCATGTTCTATAATGTTAAGAAATGGTTTTTTTCCGTATTTTATCTCTGAAAGTATGAACTGGGAATTCCACCATCCTCTTACCTGGTCTTTTCCTTCAATATTGATATCCGCAGGCCAGTATTTTTCAAAATAATTTTTTTTGCCAATCTTTAGGGCAGCCCAGCTTGAAACTCCGGAGTCAAACCAGACGTCAAGAACATCGGGAACTCTTTTCATTTTCCCTGAGCACTCACATTTTATTTCTATTTTGTCTATTCCCGGCTTGTGAACATCCTTAACTTTCATTCCTGAGAGTTCTTGAAGCTCATCTATACTTCCAACAACTTTTCTTTTGTTGCACTTTTCGCAAACCCAGATTGGGAGGGGGGTCCCCCAATACCTTTTTCTTGAAACAGGCCAGTCCGATAAACCCTCCAGCCATGCTTTCATTCTTGACCTCATCCATACGGGATTCCATTCAACATTCTCATTCTCTTTTAATATTTTTTCCTGAATTTTTGAAATTTTTAAAAACCATTGGGGTAGAGAAACCATTAAAAGAGGGGTTTTACATCTCCAGCAAAGAGGATAATCATGGGTATACTTCATTTTGTAAACAAGAAAATTTTCTTTTTCTAAATCTTCAATAATTTCACTATCCACAACTCTTGCTCTTTTTCCCGAATACTTACCCGCAGCTTCAGTCAAAAATCCGTTGATGTCAACCGGAGAAGGCATGTCAAGTCCTGCATCTCTCCCCACTTCATAA
>JAUYLQ010000025.1 GCA_030699005.1 archaeon | reverse complement strand
AACTTCTGAAGGTTTAAACAGAAAACTTGAAGCTCTTATGCCCAGCATGGAAAAAATAAGAAAAAGAGGGGTTAGAATAAGAATTGCTGCTCCCATTGACAAAAATAATCTTCAGATTGCAAAAGAATTAAAGAAAGTCGCTGAAGTTAGGAGTCTTGAAAACTTTAAGGCTAGGTTTACAATTATTGACTCGAACCAGATTATGTTCATGCTTCTGGATGACGAAAAATTTCACCCCAATTATGATGTGGGGGTCTGGATAAATACCGAATTCTTTGCTCAAGCACTTGAACAAATGTTTGAACTTGCATGGAAAGACATGAAACCGGTTAAGTAAAAAGATTGAATAACCTCCTTTCTTGCATATAAATTATTAAAAACCCTAAAATTCTTTTTTTCTTATGGGAACTCAAATCGATATTTGGACTCCAAATGTGAAAAAAGAAGAAAGATTTTGTAAGGACAGTTCCATGGAAACATTAATTCAACTTCTTCCAAAATATAATGTAATAGGATTTAAATCTATAGAATTAGACACATATATGACGGGAACTCTCCATACACTTTACCTTTTAAAAATAAAAGACTTTTCAAATAAATATTTAGAACCAAAAAAGTTTGTCAAGGAAATAGATTTCTCAGAATTTGGAGAGATTATAAGAAAGGACAGTTATAAAATTGGATTAATAAAAAAATTTGGAGAAAAGTATCTTGTTAAAAAGGTTGAAGAACAAGGGCCAATATTTATCGACCAAGGAAAAGGGCCAACCTGGAATGAATCTTCAAGAATTGAGAATTATTTTGAAACAAGAATTGAAAAACCAGTTATTGAAATGGAAGAAAATTTAAGAGACCTTTTAAATTACTCAAATGTTTTAATGGGAAAATTTTTAAGCCTCCCAGAGTTAGAAGAGATAATCCTTTCTAAAAATTAGTTTTAACCTTTGACACCAAGTCCTTTCAAAGTTCCGCTGACTTTCAAAACATCTATTTTTTCCTTGTAAACTGCAAAAGAAGCCTTTACTTTATCAAGGGATTTCCTGTTTATAGACAAAATGTCTTCTTTTATCCATACAGGACTTGCCTCACTTAATCCTAAAACTCCGATAAATTCTCTTATTGCTTCTTCGGCATTTTTTTTGGTGTCCTTTCCTTTCAAAAGAAGATATCTTCTTTTTTCTCTGTGAGATGGAATTAACGGCTTCATATTTAACTTAATATCTGACCCTTTATATTTTTATAGAGAAACTATTTTAAACTAAATTTCCCACACTATTTTGTAAAATGGAGATTTGCACAGTTGGAGGATTTGATGAAGTCGGAAAGAATATGACTGCAGTTAAAATAGGAGAAGATGTTTTTATTTTTGACTGCGGATTTTTTCTCCCGGGTGTGATTGAATTACAAGAAATTGAAAAAATAGGCTACAGTCTTCCCTCATTAAGAAGAGTTGGAGGAATTCCTGATGAGAGGGTTCTTGATTCACTTGGATGGAAAGATAAAGTAAGGGCCGTTTTCCTCTCCCACGCTCACCTTGATCATATAGGGGGGCTTCCATTTCTTATTCATAGATACCCTAATGTTGAAGTTTATGGAACTCCCTTCACAATTGAGGTTTTGAAATCATTAATTGAAGACTCAAAAGTAAAAATAACAAATAAATTAAAAGTCGTTAATCAAGACTCAATTCATAAGATAAAAACAAGTGAAGGAGGAATTGAGGTTGAATTCATAAGAACAACACACTCAACAATTGACTGCTCATTTCTTGCACTTCATACAAAAGAGGGCACGTTCTTTTATGCACTTGATTTAAAGTTTGATAATCACCCTACTTTAGGAAAACCACCAAATTACTTAAGATTAAAAGAAATTGGAAACAAAAAAGTAAAAGCACTTGTAATTGATGCCTTGTACTCTTATACTGATAAAAAACCGGGAGGAGAAAAAATTGCAGAGCATCTCTTAGAGGATGCATTTTCAAAAATAAACCGTGGAAAAGACAAAGCGCTTTTTGTTACAACTTTTACAAGCCAAATTGAAAGGTTAAATAATATATAAAAAATTGGACAAAGAACAAATCGGGAAATAATATTTCTTGGAAGAAGCCTCGCAAAATATGTTGATTGTGCAATCAAAGTTGGGAAGTGCCCGTTTAGGGGAAAAGTAAGAATGATGAAATATAGACGTCAGGTTGAATCTGCTCTAAAGAAGGTTGAGCAAAATAGGGGAAGATATTTGGTTGTGTGCACAGGTCACCAAGGCGAAGAAAATTCAATTTTGGACCGAATTGCCAAGGGTGGAACATCTTTTAGGTTCAGAGAGGATGATAACCTCATTTTCTCTTCAAGCGTAATCCCAACTGAAGTGAATATTGAAGCAAGGAAAAGACTTGACGCTAAACTTAGAAAAATGGGCGTAAAACTTCAAGTGGACGTCCATGTGCATGGCCACGGAAGCAGGGAAGATATGAGGGAATTAATTAAACTTTTAAAACCGGAGCACGTTATTCCCGCACATGGTTCTCAAGAGCAGGAAAAGCCATTGATTGAACTCTCCGAAGAAATGAATTACATCCCCGGCAAAACATCCCATTTGATGAAGAATGGAGAAGTTTTGAGGGTTTAAAAGAGGTCAAATTTATTTGACTAAATCTTCATAAGCGAATTTTTCAGCATCCTTAGTCCATTTAAATTGATAATTAGGATGATAGGTTAGAAAAGGGTTTATCCCCATTACACCTATATTTGATAACGAATCAAAAACTTTTTTATCGGGATATATCACAATTGCTTCCAAACAATTAACTTCTATTGGATTTTCTTTTTTAATTAGTCGTTCCCTTTTATCCGAATAATTAAATATTTTTTCCGTAACTATCTCCCCCTCAAGATAATTCCTTCCTATCATTGCTGGAGAATAAACAGGAAATAAAACTTTCCCTTCATCTAAGTGTAACCATTTAAAACCCGTTATACTCTTGGATGCTCTCTCAAAATGTGAGCCTTTTCCTAAAACTCCTCCCAAGACATTTTTTGTTAATTTCTCCCCATCTAAATCTGCATTGACCATTGAAGGAGATCCACAAAGTTCAAATCCGTCTCCTTGTCCAGAATAGGAAAAGAACTGATGAAAAGAATTATTCATGGCAAATCCCCTAAACTCAGGTAAAACAAATTTCCATTTTTTTGGCAACATGACTTTAGAGCGTAATTCTTGAACAAAATCATGATATTTCTCCCCTTCAAGAACATTATACTCTCCCTTATTACAAGATCTTTCGTAACAATGAGATCTTTTTGCATCTGAACTTAATTTTTTAACATGAATGTCCATTTCTGGCAGAGTGTGAATTAAAACGCCATAATATTTATC
>JAUYLQ010000045.1 GCA_030699005.1 archaeon | reverse complement strand
TTGATAATTTTTTAATAAAAGATTATTCGGTCCCTTCTGACGGACTCATGATTGGCCTTCCAAAATATCTTCAAAACTAAATAATCTTACAATTATAATTAGAGTCCTATTAATAATCAAATTCAATAATCAATAATCAGATTCCTATTGAGAATCAGAGCCCTACTGCAAAAAGATATTCTTGAAATATAAATTCCTCAAGTTGATTGTCCTTCACTTGCTGGAAAATTGGTTTAATGTGTTTTTGAAACCCATTATCATATTTAGTATTCCAATAATAGGTGATTTCTGATTTCTCCATTTTAGTCCCCATGCGCTAAATAAATTAACTCAACTTATAAATTTATATAACCTTGAAATTTTAAAATTTCATGAAACTTGGCGTTTTATTCTCGGGAGGGAAAGACTCAGTTTATTCTACTTACTTAGCAAGAAAAGAAGGGCATGAAATAGCCTGCCTTATCTCAATTTTTTCTGAAAATAAGGAGAGTTATATGTTTCACACTCCAAATATCAAAATGGTAAAAATTCAGTCCGAAGTGATGGATATCCCGCTTATAATCGGTGAATCAAAAGGGGAAAAAGAGAAAGAGTTAAAAGATTTGGAAAATGCAATCCATGAAGCAAAAAATAAATACAAAATTGAGGGGATATTAACCGGAGCGATAAAATCTGTTTATCAGGCTTCAAGGATTCAGGAGATTTGCAGTAAGTTGGAGCTGGAGTGTTTCAATCCTCTTTGGCAAAAAGATGAATTTGATTATTTAAATGAACTTCTGGAAAACAATTTTAAAGTTATTGTTGTCGGAGTTTTTGCTTATCCTCTGGATGAAAAATGGCTTTTTAGAGAGATTAATGAAGGTTTTATAAAAGATATCCTGAAATTAAACAAAAAATATAAAATTCACCCTGCAGGGGAAGGAGGAGAGTATGAAACTTTTGTTGTTTCATGCCCCCTTTACAAAAGAGGACTGAAAATCATTGATAAAAAAATTGTTAAAGAAGGTGAAAACTCCTTTAGAGGGGAACTTTTCATTGAATAAAACAGTTTCTTCAAGAATAATAAAAGTTATATAATGGTCTTTCTTCCATTGTTTTATGGAGATGGATTTAATGATTGAGTTTTATCACTGTCTTCAGGAACCCAAAAAAAGTTTTAGCCATTTTCCAGTAGAGTGGGAAGCCCCACTTCAATATCATCAAATTTTTCCTGATTTTGCGGGTCATTCTCTCGACGGGCTTGATGAAAAAGAAATTCCGTATAAATTTCAGGTCAATTCCGGTTATACGGGATTTGTAAGAATCCATTCAAAAGTTGAAGGAGAGTATGACAATTTTTTCAGTTACCTGAAAGAGGGGAATTTAAAATACTCTCAGTCAGAGATACATTCAGGAAACCTTAACCTCAAAAAAACAATTTTTTACGATGAGCCTTTTAGCATTGAAAGAATTTACCTTTCTTCCATAGGATTTGGGCATTCCTCAAAACCAATATTAAGTTGTGTTAAAAGAGTTGGAGACTTTAAAGTAACGGATGAACTGTCAATAAAAATTTTTCAGCATTCTTCAAACCTTTTTGACCTGGATTTTTCGAATCATGGTAAAACTTATTTTGAATTTTCACTCAATGAAAAAAATGACCCCTCCAAAAAATATATTACTCTTATCAAAGAATCCCCCTTAATTTTTTATGATTTAGATGGGATTAAAAACTGCTTTGGCGATTTAGTTATAAAAAATGATGAAGGGAGTTTTGAATTGGAGGAGCTCTTAAATTTGTATGTAAAATGATGGACTTTGACTTGATGCTGGAATTTTATGAAAAGCTTGAGGAGTCTAAAAAAGGATTTGATTATTTTCCTGAAAATTGGGAAAACCCGGTTGAGTCGGGAGAACGGTTCAAAGACTATGCAAGGATTTCCACAACAAACTGCTCTGAATGGGAAATCCCCATTGTAGACGAGGTCGGTAAGAATTACAAAGGGTTTGTAAAAGTTCCGACAGACCTTTTTGATATTCAAAAATTGAATTGCATTTTTACGTTTGTTGACAATGGAGACCCAAAATACTCCCAGATTGAAAAAGAAGTAAACGGGTATAATTTTATTGAAACCCAGTTCTATCATGGTAACTTTTCATTAGAAAGAGTTTATGCGGGGCATTACTTAACTTATCCTCTTTTAAGAGAATTAAGAAGAACCCTTCATTATGACTTCCCAAACAAAAAAATGTTAAAAGTTACTCAAAATTCTAAAAGTAATTTCAATATAGAATTTTTTAAGGGGAAAGAAAAGTTTTTTGATTTTTTTCTTGATGGGAACAAATATGAATATCACCAGAATATTGTGAATGTGATTAAAGAGTGCCCCGAGATTTTTTATGATTTGGATTTTTTTAAAACGTATTTTTCAAGCGATTTTTTTGAAAGGCAAGTTGGAGAAGGAAATACAGAAGTCATTTCTGTTCTTAATTGCGTTGGAAAATGGCAAAACGCTTAAAAATTGGTTTCTTTTACTTATTTTTATGATATTAATAATCTCATTATGCAAGGAAAAACTTCATGAACTTGAATTTGTAAAACCAATTGAAAAAATTGTTGGGAAAAATTATTTTGTAAAGAATTACAAAGAAGTTGGGAAAGCGGATTTGGAAAAAGCAGAGAAGGTGATAATTCCCGGAACTTCCCTTAAAGACTTCGAATATTTAGATAATTTAGACCAGTTTTCGTGGATTAAAGATTTTAGCAAGCCTGTTTTAGGAATTTGTGCCGGCTCACAGATAATCCATCTTATTTTTAGTGGAAAATTAGTTAATGATGTTGAAATGGGGTTTGTTAACAGCACGTTTGGAAATTTTTTGGGAATTAAAAAAGGGGAACATAAAGTTTACGCCCTTCATAATAAATCAGCCTACTCTGATGAATTTGATGTTTATGCTGAATCAAACCCCTTACATTCTTATCATGCAACTAAACATTGCAAAAAAGAGATTTACGGAGTTCTGTTTCACTCAGAGGTTTTGAATCCAGAATTAATCGAGAATTTTGTTAATCTTTAAACATATTTTTACTAAAATAAGGTTGAGGAAGGTTTTTATCCCATAATTTTAGTATTCTTTTATTGTAAATGTGTCCAAGAGTGTAAGTTATTCCATCATCAACAAAAAATGCCGCAACTTTTTGTAAAGAATATCCTTTTTGAATTAATTTTGTTCCAGGAGTCTTTTTTTTAGATTCAATCTCATACGAGATAAACTTTTTCATAAATTCAATATAGCTGGAGCGAAAACTTAAAATTTCTTTTCTGTTCTTAAGGTTATTTACAGCATACACTTCAATTGAAGGGTCAATAACCTTTTTTTCAAGGCATCTTTCAAATTCTTTTTTGCAGTATTCAAGGGGGGTTTTACTTGTTTTCATCTTTTTAGGAGGGATTCTTTCTTTATAGATTATTTCAATATGAATGGGGTTTATTTACTAAAAAGGAATCCTGAGAGTTAAATCAATTCCGGGAGTGAACCCTAAGCTTTTTCCTTCCTTTGTAATAAGACGCCCATCAGAGGTGATAGTGTGATATATCTGATAAGTGTTTTTTTCAATTATGTTGAAAAGGTTGTGGGGATTATTTACATAAACTCTTAAATATCCCTCAATCCCCCCCGGAAGGAACGGCAGATGATATGATAAAGATACGCTGCTTGTGATACTTGGGGGATACCTCTCTTGATTTCTCTCTTTTGGAACTTTTCTTTTTTCAGAAAGGGCTTTGTAATACTTCGTATTTATGCCTTCTTTATACTCTTCAAGTGAGGATTCTATTCCTCTTTCTTTTGCTATACTTGGAAGAAGTATGTAATCCGTATAAGGTCTCCCAGTTGAATATTCAAGATATGCAGAAAGGGTGAATGTTTTTTCGGGGATAAAATCCAGTAAAGGGAGTTTACTTAAATCCGAGTATGCGTGACCTTTCAAGATAAGATTAATGTCATTTATGTAGGGGGTATTTGACTTTTCTTCAAGAGTTTTTGAAAGAGTCCCTGAAAGAAAGAAATTTTCTGTTCTAAGAGATGCAAATCCCGCAAAACCATGCCTATTTGGATTTGAATAGTATCTTTCCCCATAGTTTCCCATTTCATTTTCAAATTCTCCCTTGGCTCCTGAAAGGGTAGCAATTAAGGAATTAAGCTCTTTCATTGACTTTGGATTGTAGCGAATTTCGGGATTTTCAAGAATAATTGCAGCCCGAAGTGAATCTTCATTTATTTCTTTTGAGTGCTCCAAATAGAATTCCCTAATTGGGTCTAGATTGGTTTTTGGATGGTTGTAAAAATTGTAATATGCAATCCCAAAATTAAGGGGTCCTTTTTCAAATTCGAGTTTTGTCTGAAAGCTTTTGGGATAACCTGAGGAGGTTGCATATTCTTTTATATCTAATTCCTCACTTGGAGACTTCAGACCAATATGACTAAATGTTCCCCTTCCTGTAAGAGTTGTTTTCATACCCAAAACTTCTGAAGCAAATTTTAAATAAGGTCCGAATGCCGGGCTTTTTTTAAAGTTCCCAACATCAAAAAGCATTCCAGTTCCAAGTGCCAGAGCACTTTTTTTAGAGAGAATTATTTCCTGGTTAAAAAAAATTGTTGCCGGAGTAATTGCCGAATTTTGATTTTCCGGAATTTTTTCTTTTAGTAAATTATAAAATAAATCATCCCCCTCAATAAGAAGATTTTTTTGGAAATAAAAAATTCTTTTTACATCAATTCCGGTTGTCAAAAATCCTAAGGGGTTTTCGAGACCCAATTTTGCATTAAATTCGTGCATGGTTTCACTTTGACCTGAAGAAAGAAAATCTTTCAAGCTGTAATTTTGTTCAAGGCGGTTGAACACATATAAAAGTTCAAGGCTGCTTTTTGAACTGAGCGTTTTATATTCAAGTGAAGCTCCCGTCTGAATGCCATTTAAAGATGGAGATTTATCATTATGAGTCATAACTATTCCTGTATTTTTATGAATCCCTGCAAAAGTAAGTGAAGAATTCCCCCATTCTTTTGATGCGACTAAATTATATTTATTATTTCTTGGTCTTATGTCCTGGGAATTCAGGTAAAGACTTGACAAATTTCCTTCATAATTTAGTCCAAACCATGTTGAAGCGTTTAAATTCCCTGAAAGACCCACATTTCCCCTTAAGTGATTGATCTGCATTAAAAGTTCAAGGCCTTTTTTTGGTTTTTTCATTCTTGCATCAATATTTAAAATCATGCCCTCTTTATCGGGAGGGGGTGTAAAATATACAACTTCAAAATCCGTGTCTTCTGAATTTAATACCCCGCTTATATTAAAAAAATCACTCGATTTCATGGGAATTCCATGATATTTTATAAGAATTCCTTCCTCACCGGAGCTGAAATAAAACGTTTTTCCGGGGGTTGTAGTTACGCCCTCAAGCTGAGCAGAAATTTGCTCAGTAGCCGAACCTGTTATAAGTTGGGTATTTTTTATTTTTTCTTCATTTATTCTTTCAGTGCTTCTGAGGATTTCTTCAAGAGAATCCTCTTTTTTTGATATGACAAGGACTTCTGAAGATTCAACTGCGGAAGGTGTTAAGGGAATCGTTATTGTTGTACTGTCTTTATCAAGAGGGATAGTTTTTTCATCCGATTCATACCCGATGTATGAAATTTTTACATTGTATGTTGTATCTGTATTTGAATGCAGGGTAGCATATCCGTTTATGTCTGTTGAAAGTCCGTTATTTCCTCCAAGAAATATATTCGCTCCGGGAAGGGGTTCCTTTGTTTTTGAATCTATAATAAAAAGTTTCTTTGTTAAATCATCTTTTGGACGAATCTCTTTAGGTTTGTCTTGTGCAAGAAGGACTGAAGTTCCAAGTAATAATCCTGTTAATAGGCCTTTTAGCATGGAGCTCTTAAAATGCAAAGATTGTTTATAAACGTTAACAAAAAGCCTTAAAAACTAACCTTTATACGTAAAACTATGATAAATACATGGAGTTATCCCCATCACTAGGAAGGATTTACCCAGTATCAACTCTATATTCTGTAAAAAACGTTATAAATCCCTTTCACTTGAATTAAATTGTAATGGCGGTTGTAGTTCAGTGGTAGAACGTGCGGTTGTGGTGCTGCGAAGGACGCCTAACGGTTTCCTACGCTCTTATCTTCCCTTGAGATTGCCCTCGAGGACGAGATTAGGAAAGCGCAAAGTCCGTAAGACAAGGGTTCGATTCCCTTCTCCCGCTTACAACACAAGTTGGAAGCGCAACGAGACAACGTCGAGTTCCGCTTATGTCAAAAAGGAGATGTGAAAAATGGAAACAGTAAAAGGATTTAAGGATAAACTTGGAAAGGAAGCCGAGAAAGCAGCTTTTATTCGTGAAGTAGTTAGGCAGACTTTTGAAAGATATAATTTTCAGGAGATTGAAACTCCGATAATTGAATATGAAGAATTTGTAAAAGGGGAAAACCCGAATGACGAAGCAGTTTCAGATATTTTTAGACTTCAGGACAGAGGAAAAAGAAATCTTGCCTTAAGGTATGAATTCACTTTTCAGCTTAAAAGAGTTGCAAAAAATCAAAAGCTTCCATTTAAGAGATTTCAAATAGGCCCGGTGTTTAGAGATGAACCGGTTCAGGGAAATAGGCTTAGGCAGTTTACCCAGTGTGACATAGATACAATCGGGGCGACAATAAAAGACCAGGCAGAAATCCTTGCCGCAACAACAGAAATTTTAGATGCATTAAAAGTTGAATCCACAATTCTGATTAGTAACAGAAGTCTTTTAAACGAAATTTTAGAAGAGCAAAAAATAAAAGAAAAAGGGAAAGCTATAAGGGAACTTGACAAGTTGGATAAACTCTCTGAAAAAGAGGTTTATGAAAATCTTAAGAAAATAAATGCCGAAAAACTTTTAGAGATTGTAAAAAAGAAAGAAGACTTTTTTAAAAAATATCCTTCGTATTCTGAAATTGAAGAACTTAAGAAATGTTTAGGGTATTATGGAATAAAGACGAAATTCCAACCATCATTAGCAAGAGGTCTTGGATATTACGTGGGGAATGTCTGGGAAATAAAATCAAATATAAAAGAAACAATTTGTGCAGGAGGGACTTATTTAATTGATGGAAATGTTTCAACAGGAATTACTCTTGGAATAGAAAGGTTAATGGCTGTTTTAAACATTAAAATTGATATAGAGAAAATTCTTGTAGTTTCCCTTGATGAAGACAAGAAATCAATTGAGATTGCAAAGAAACTAAGAAAATTCGGGAAAAATGCAAGTGTTTACTTTGGTAAACCTACAAAAGCCCTTGAATATGCAAATTCCTACGGAATAAAAAAGGTTATTTTTGTCGGCAAAAAAGAGGTTGAAAAAAAGAAGATAAAAGTTAAGAATATGCTTACAGGTGAAGAAATCACCCTTACTATTGAAAAGATTGATAAAGGAAAGATTTAGGGATAGCTTCAATCATTATTGAAGTCTTCGCTATATTTATAAAGTTTATTTATGTATAATTTTTATGGTTAGCGATAAATTCCTTTTAGTTTCTATGGATGATGAAATGGCAAAGAGCTTGGCTGACGTTTTAGGGAATAAGACCTGCAAAAAGATAATTGAGTTCCTAGCTGAGAAAAGTGAGGCAAGTGAAAAAGATATCTCAAGCGCCCTTAAAATTCCAATGAACACAGTTGAAGATAATCTAAAAAAACTCTTGAAAAGCGGATTTGTTCAAAAAAGAAAGAATTTTTTCTGGAGCAAAAAAGGGAAAAAAATCTTGATGTATGAACTCTCAAATAAATCAATTGTAATTTCACCTAAAAATTCTGCTGGAAGTAAAGCAAAGTCCCTTCTTCCCTCAGCAATACTTCTTTTGGCCGGAACTTTTGCACTCTGGGTTTATGAAAGAGTTTCTTCAGTTAGTAATTTAGATTATGGGAAGATGGTTCAGGAAGCCGGAAGCATGGCAATTGATAACCTGGGTGCTCCTTTTTTTCAATCACCCCAGCCAACTCCTCTTTGGGTTTGGTTTTTTGCGGGAGGGCTTATAACTCTTTTTATATTTGCAATAGTAAATTGGAGGAAGCTTTAACTTATAAAATGAAAAAGGAGGAAATTTCGAAATGAAAAAGGAAAACAATGGGGTTGCAGTTGCTTCAATAATTGCAGGTGCAATAATTGTTGTTGCTCTTTTGGTCTTGGTTTTTGCAGGAAACTTCGGCATTTCAAATAAAGACACCGTAACTGTTCAAGGTATGTCTACTGTGAAAGTTCTACCCGATATTGTGTCAGTGCATTTTACGATAGAAACGACGGGGGAAACTTCCGCTGAAGCTAATGAGAAGAATCAGGAAATTTACAATGACCTTTTGGTAGCTCTTGTTTTGGAAGGGTTTTCTGAATCTGAAATTGGAACTGAATACTTTAATATCTATCCGAAAACTTACTATGAAAATGGGCAGACTAACAGGGACGGATTTACTGCAGTTCATTCAGTTAAAGTTGAGTTCTCTGCAAATGAAAGTCGTAAACTTGCTTCAGTAGTTGATTCTGGGATAGAGTCTGGTGCTGGTATAAGCTACATTAACTTCGAACTTAGTCAGAGTTTACAGAATGAATACAAGGGAAAAGCATTGGAACTCGCGTCAGCTGATGCTAAAGTGAAAGCTGAATCAGTTGCAAAGGGCTTTGGAAAAGATGTTGGAAGGCTTGTCAGCGTTTCTGTTGACAATTACGGATATTATCCCTGGGTAATGTATTCTGCAGAAGACTCCGGAAGTGCTGCTTCAGCAAAAGTTGCAGCGCAAAGCATAAGGCCAACAACTCAGGATGTAACAGCATCTGTAAGTGCAACATATAAGCTTGTTTAATCAGAGTATTTTATTTTTTATTTTTTATTTTATTAATTATTTTATTTTTGGAAAGATTTCCTAATTATCAGACACGAAATGCCAAAAGTGTCAGAGATTGGTACAGGATATAAATTTTATCACAATAATATTTATAACTTAGTCTTTAAGCCATAATCTATGGATAGGTTGCCATGCATAAAAGGATTGCTTTTCGATCTTGATGGAACCCTTGTTTCAACTGAATACAGGCATCGGGAAATTGTTGTTGGAAAAACTCTTGAGCATTTCGGAAAAGGATTTCCTTCGAAGGAAATTCTTGAAAAATTTTGGTTTGAAGGAAACAGGAGCAGAATCATAAAAGAATTTTTTGAACTTGATGTTTTAGAATTCTGGAAATTTTATCAAAAATATGACACCCCCGAATTAAGAAAATTTTATACAACTCCTTTTAAAGATGTTGAGGTTCTTCCTTATTTTAAGGAAAAGGGATATAAGCTGGGAATTGTAACAAGCGCTCCTCCCGAAATTGCAGAGATTGAGACAGAAATGATAGGCAAAAGTCTTTTTGACAAAATTGTGGTTGCACATTCAAAAAATGGGTTTCTCCCAAAACCGAATCCTGACGGGATAATAAAATGCCTTCATGCTCTTTCACTTAATAATTATGAAGCAATTTTTATTGGGAATTCAGACGAAGACACGGGTGCTGCAAGAAATGCCAGTGTCACGAGCGTCCATTTAGACAGAAAAGAGTACAAATACGAAAATCTTAACCCTGATTTTACCGTCTCTTCTTTATATTATTTGAAAGATCTTCTTAATGGAAATTAATACTTCAAATAAATTTATAACTCCTTTAAACTTAATCTTATTATGCATGTATTAAAGTCTTCAGGAGAGCTTGAGAAGTTTAATCAAAAGAAAATTTATGGGACAATAAGGGAGGCTGGAGGCTCAAAAAAGCTTGCGAAGGATGCATTAAAAGAAGTCAGAAAAAAATTTAATAAAAATGTTTCATCTAATGAAATTTTAAAGTTTCTTGTAAAATACTTAGAAAGAGAGCCGGGAGTTTCTCAAAGGTATGACCTTAAAAGAGCTATAATGTCCCTTGGACCAACGGGGTTCCCTTTTGAAAAGTTTTTTGCAAGAGTATTGGAAAATTATGGGTTTAAGACGTCAACTGACAACCGTTTGAAAGGCAAGAGGATTTATCATGAAGTTGATGTTGTTGCAATAAAAGAAAAAAAGTGGATGATTGAATGTAAATATCACAATGAAAGAGGAGTAATAACAAAACTTCATGCTGCTCTTTACACTTATGCAAGGTTTCTTGATTTGCCGGGCGAAAAGTTTGACGCTCCATGGCTTGTTACAAATACAAAGTGTTCAGGAGACGCAATAAACTATGCAAAAGGTGTTGGTCTTAGAATAACAAGTTGGAGGTATCCAAGGGAAGACAATTTAGAAAAATTAATTGAAGGAAAAAACCTTTATCCTGTTACAATTTTAAAATCAATATCTAATGATATTTTGAATAAATTATACAGTTCAGGATTCGTTATTGCAAAAGATCTTTTGAACTATTCAGATTATGAACTTTCAAGAAGAATTGGTGTTGATAAAAAAATTATTTCAAAAATCCTTGAAGAAATAAAAGTTGTTTGCTCTTAATTTTTCTTTTTATTTGTTTTTGCCCTTGAAAAAATTTTTACAAGAGCATCATCAATTTTAGGTTCTGTTTTTGTTGTTCCGGATTTTGTTCTTACTGCACTCTTTCTTAAAACATCTTCTATTTGTTCTCTTAGAGTCAGGAGATTTTTTTCTGCTCTTTTTCCGAGTATCTTCTTTACTTCTTCATCAATTGAAATTGTTATTTGGGGCATGTTTTCAAGTGTTACCAGTTATTTATTTTTTACATAAACTTTACTCACGTTAAAGCTTTTGTATATCCCTTCTATTATGTCTGTTCCTGCGTATCCAGCTAAGAGAGATAACCTTGGGTCAAAATTAAAGATTATTCCGACAAAAATGCCTATAACTATTGCAATCACAACTGTTATAGTATAGTAAGCCCAGAGAATCTTTCTTTTTACTGAGAGTGCTTTAAGAAGTCCAACGAATCCTCTTGTTAAACCTCCGGCACCTCCAAGGAGCCCTGCAAGAAGTGTTGGATCCATTTTACGTTACAAAAAGGGCAAACGGATTTAAATAGTTTTTTATTGAGTTTCTTCTAGTCGATTCTCTTATTATAAAGAGTAAAGAAAAAGATAAAAAAATAAAAAATAAAAAAATTTATGCGGCGTTTATTGCAGCCTGAATTGCTGTCCATGAAGCACCAACTTTTTGTTCATTCACCCAAAATTGAGGTGTTGAAATCTGGAATCCCGCATTTTGTACGGCAGTTGTTGCCTGTTGAACTTTTGCTTTATTTTTATCGCTATCCAAACAGCTATTGAATGCAGTTTGGTCAAGTCCCGAAATACTTTGTGCGAGTATCTTCAGGTTGGCTTTTGAATACTTTCCGTCATTTTCAGTTGGTCCGGTACTAGCAGTAAAAATCGCATCGTGCATTTCAAAATATTTTTCCTGGTCTCCTGCACAGTAAGCAGCTTGTGAAGCATCAGTTGATTCTTCACCCAAGAAACTTAAAGGAACGTAGATAAACCTTATTTGACCTTGTTCTGCCATTTGACTTGCATTTCCTCCAGATCCGATTAAATCTCCATACTGGCTTTGATACTGGCTTGACCAGCTAGGAAGTCCGGATGCAAGTGCGCAATAAGGGCACTGATAATCCGCGAGTTCAATCACCGTCACATCTGCATCAGAAGGCCCAATAGATGGGAACAAGTCCGGATTGTTAATTATCGCTCCAACATCCGTTGTAGTTGTCCCGCCGTTGTTATTGTTACCGCCATCGTTTGTATTGGTTCCCCCATTACCCCCGACGCCAAAACCTCCAGTAAAAATTGAGATTATAAGTAACACTCCAAGGACTGCAACAGTAACTTTATAGAAAGTATCTTTCTGTATTTGAATTGTTTCGCTCATATATATCTATTATCCTCCTTTTCAGTTCTATTTATTCTTGAATTTTTTTTCATATTTAAATTTAATGGATGTTTAAATTATGTTTTTTATGTCAATTAAGTCAACTTTTCTTCTTATTTTTTCTTTGTAATTGATTAAATCTTTTAATTGAATCATTGGAACTATTAATCCGTACGTTTTTTTCCTTATTGATTTGGATAAATCTATATTTTCATCTTCCCACTTTTTTATTGTTTTATTGAATATCCTCTGATTTTCTGTTCCGCATAAGTCTATTATCTGACCTTTAAACTTTAAAGTCATAAGCAATAATTCAAAATTTTTACTTTTATAAATTCTTGGACCATAAATTATTTTCCCCTTAACGAAATCTTCTAAATTGTAAATAAACTTGTTGGGTAATTCAATATCAATATCTGAGAGTTTCCTTTTTGAGCCGTAAACTTTTGCAGCGAAACCCCCCGTAATTTGAAATGGAATTTTGTTTTTTCTTAGGATTGTTGCAATCCAAAAAAGAGCCTCTTTTGTTTTTTTCATAGTTTAAGCATTATTCCTCCAAAACAACAATATTATTCATTCCGCGTCTTTTTCTTATTATAAATTGCTTTGATTCAAGCTTGTCTAAAAGGCGCGTCATTTTCACTTTTCCTATTTCAAGCTTTTCCATTAAGCCTTTCTGAAACATGGCATTTCCTTCATCTACTAAAATCTCAATTACTCTTTTTTCATCTTTTTCCAGTTTTGAAACATCAAGAGATTTCTTTTTTAGTTTTTCTTTAACTTTTTTTATGACTATTTTCTCATCTGGTTTTGAGAATATAAGAACAAGTGCAACAATTATTAAAAGGCCAATCACCCCAAGGGCAATATAAGTTTGCTGGTTTATTGATTTATACATAGGGCATGATGTGGCGTCTCCATGAGCAAGTGTACAGCTTGAATTTACTATCTCTTTCAAAGCCGAGTTAAACATAAGGACAATTATCACAAAGAGTATTGAAAGTCCAATCAGAAGATAGCCCACATTCTTGTTTTCCATAGGTTAAATCCGGAGGGCGGGTTTTTATACTTTCTGGATTACCGACCCTCCTGAAACTAGTTTCTCCAAAGCGGTTATATAATCTGTTTTTCTGGAAAATGCATGGAAAAAGAAAACCATGAAACAAAAACACAGAAATTAAAAGGAGGTAAGACCAACACCGAGTTTTATGTTCAACTGGGAATTATAGCTATTTTACTTGTAGTAATAGTTTTTAGTTTTGGAAAAATCTCGTCAGTTTCCACAAGTGGAAACGTTGCTACGGGAATTGG
Source organism: archaeon (assembly GCA_030699005.1). Lineage (GTDB taxonomy): Archaea > Nanobdellota > Nanobdellia > Pacearchaeales > GW2011-AR1 > GW2011-AR1. The sequence continues at coordinate 8,932 of JAUYLQ010000045.1, read as the reverse complement.
AAGCGTTTCTGCTTTAAGTGTATTGCCAAAAGGAACTCCTGATATTTATGGGAGTGAACTTGGGGTATCATATGATGATGTTTCTGCAAGCAATCCAAGCCTGGCAGAGGTAACCATATCAAAGTTATCGCAATATGAAGACGCGAAATTGGATAATGCAACAATGGCTCGTTATATAAAAATTGCTGGTTCAATAAGCTGCGAATATTGCTGTGGTGCAAAATCAATAATTTTCGCAAATGGAGAGAGAGCTTGCGGATGCGCACATAGTTATGCTATGAGAGGACTCGCAAAATATTTGTTAATTAACCATCCTGATATGACTGATGAAAAGATTTTGAATGAACTGGGAAAATGGAAAGTTTTATTCTTTCCAGGGGTTCATGAGAAAAAAGCTGAGGTTCTAAAAGCAAATGGAATTGATTACACCGATGAAAATTTGGGGTATATCTATCTTGCTTCAAACATGTACAGGGGAGCAGAGAATCAGGCAACAGCAGGTTCAAGTGGAGGTAGCCAGATGGTTGGTGGTTGTTAAATAAAATGGAATTAAAGAAAAACACACTGATTTGGGGAGCTATTGGAATACTCTTCATATTAGTATTATTTTTGACATACAAAGTATCAATTTCAACAGGAAATGCAATTGATGGCTCTGGGAAGCTTGACACCTCTACCTGGTCAGAGAATGAAAAGATGAACTATGAGATGCATGGAACAGTTCCTGCACGACTGCAAGGTAAAGTGGTATCGTCCAGCTCAAGCGGTGGAATGGTCGGAGGATGTTAAGATGAATATTTTTAATTTTTATTCTGGGTTCTTTTCATCCTTTCAAATACCTTTCGTATTTGGGGAATCTTGTATTCCCCATTCTTTTTTATTTAGGAGAAAAAATGGATTGCTGTAAAACAAAAGACGATGACGGATGTTGTAAGGATTTGGATAACATTTCACATAACTTGAAAGGAGGTAAGACAAAAATGAAACGAAATGTATTACTTTGGGGAGTTATTGCTGTTTTATTTGTTGCAGCTTTGATTTTAATGTTTCAGACTGGAGCCTCTGTGGGGGTTCAGTCAGTGGGTGGTGCAACACAAAGTGTAACTTCAACTTCAAGCGGGATGGTAGGGGGCTGCTAAATTTTAAATATTAACGGGCAAAATGAAAAATAAATCATTAATACTTTGGGGAATTGTAATAGGAGTTTTTGTGCTTGCGGTAATTTTAATTTCTTCAAATAGTGCAAGCGCATATCAAAATTTGAAGAGTTTTGATGGAGAAATGAAATTTTACAAATCTTCTACCTGCGGATGCTGCGAGGTTTATTCATCTTATTTCAAAAGCAAGGGAAGTTCCAAAATAGAAATTGTCAATGGTATTGATAACACAAAAATAATGGAAAAATATGGAATTCCAAAATCTTTGGAGAGTTGTCACACAACAATTATCGGAGATTATTTTATTGAAGGGCATGTCCCCTTGGAAGCAATTGAAAAGCTTCTTTTGGAAAAGCCGGATATTGCAGGAATCGGAATTCCAGGAATGCCAAATGGAAGCCCAGGAATGCCCGGGTCAAAAACAGGGGATTTTGTAATTTACGGAATAAACAATGACGGAAGCAGTTTTGAATTTATGAGGATTTAATTATGGTGCAAAAGAAAAGTTTCTTATTTTTAATTTTTGGGGCGCTGCTCATTTTTTTTATTGAAAGTGTCAGTGCCCATTGTCCTCTTTGCACAATCGGAGCTGGTGCTGCAGCTGCAGGAGCAGTCTGGCTGGGGGTGAGTAAGATTGTTGTTGCATTATTTATTGGGGGGTTTGCAATGTCAATGGGCTTATGGATGTCAAGAATTATTAAAAAGAAATACTTTAAGCTTCAAAATTCTTTAGTGGTCATCGGAGTTTTTCTTTTAACTTTTATACCTCTGCTTCCAATTTTTAGTGCAATAGGACCATTATACCTCTCGTTTATCGGTGATTATGGAAAAACTTATGCAGTTAATTATTCTCTTTTAAGTGGCCTATTTGGAGGATTGGTCGTATTTTCTTCTCCAAGTTTAAGCAAAAAAATAACTGAAAAAAGAGAAGGAAAGATTATTCCTTTTCAGGGTATTCTGTTAACATTGACTTCCCTTATTGTTATTGGAATTCTTTTACAGTTTACACTTGGAGGATTAAATTATTCCTCTTCAAATGGTTCAATTGAGACTCTGTCACCAGATGATTTTGAATCTGCTATTAATAATGAAAATGTTTTTTTATTAAATGTTCATACTCCTTATGAAGGTAAAATTGCGGGAACAGGTTTAATTGTCGAAGACTGGGAAAACATTGAAAATTACATGGATAAACTTCCAAAAAATCTTTCGACGCCTATTGCAGTTTACTGCAAAAGCGGAAGAATGTCTGCTTCTGTTGCAGAAAAATTAAAGGAGATGGGTTACAAGGTGTATGACCTAAAAGGAGGAATGGCTTCCTGGGAAGAATCCGGAAGAGAGATAATTGCATAATGGAATTCTATTTTATTCTTATCTGGGTAATTATAATCTTCTTTATTTTGCTTGGAGCAAAAGAATTTTTCAGTAAAAAAGCTAAAGAAAAGTTTTGTGTGGTTTGCGTAACTGTCACTTTAACCTGGATTATACTCTTAATTTTTAATTTTTTTAATTTTTTTCAGGATAAGACTTTAATAGCAATTTTAATGGGGCATACTTCTTTAGGGTTGTTTTATATTTTTGAAAAAAGAGTGAATGAAAAATTTAAAATTTTCAGGCTCCCATTGCTATTGACTTTTATTTCGTTAATTTATTTTATACTGGAAGGATTTGAAAAAATATCCTTTTTCATCTTAATTGGATTATGGTTTCTTTTTGGGTTAATTTATCTTTTTGGAAATTCAAAATCAAAGTCCTTTGTAAATAAATTGATTGCATGCTGTAAAAGATGGTAAGAAATAATTTTGCGTTATATGGAATTCTTGCCGGACTTGGCTTATTATTTTTTTATCTTGCTGTAGTTTCAATTTTTCAGGGGTTTCTTTTTGCATTAATGAACCTGAGAAGTTTATGGTATTTGATTTTTCCTTTGGCAATTGGATTTGGAATCCAGATTGGCCTTTTTTTTTCGATAAAGCATACGGCTATGCTGACGGGAACTGTTGCCGGCACAGGGGGGTTTTCAGCTGGAAGTATGGTTGCATGTTGTAGCCATTTTCTTATTAATTTAATCCCTATTGCAGGGTTTTCCGGATTGGCGATTTTCTTAATGGAATTTCAGCCATGGTTTTTAGGAATTGGCATTATTTCTAACGTGGTCGGGATAACCTTAATGGTTAAGCATAAAAATAAAATGAAAGAGGCTGGAAGTTAATGGCAAAGGAAGAATCGATAATAGTTACTAAGGATGGAAAATATCATCTTTATAAGTATATAAACGAAAAGGAGTTAGAAAAAATGATAGTGGAGCATTCATCTGAGATTTTTGGCAAGAATACTCATTATTTTGATATTAAGAAAAAAATAAAAAGCAAATCAGGATTCGGGACAATTCCTGATGGTTATCTCCTTGATTTTGACAGAAAGAAACTTTATATCTTAGAGGTTGAATTAATCAGCCATGATTTACGAAAACATATCCTGCCTCAAATAATGAGTTTTATTATGGCATTAGAAAATGAAAATTCTCACAACCAACTTATCCATCTCTTTGAAGATGAATTAACTTCTTCTAGTCTGGCAACAAAAGAAGAACTAAAAAAGATGTTAGACAACTATGGCATAATCATTTTGATAGATGAAGTGGGTGATCCTATGAAAGAGGTGAATCCTCTTCTTGAAATTGTGAATCTTCTTGCAAAACATGCTGAAGTAAAAGCAATTCCTTTTCAAACATATATTAAAGGAAATAACCTTTCAGCAGATCATGTTCATTCATTTAAATCATTCACAAAAGAAGAACTTGAAAAAGAATCTAAAAAATGGACCTTTAAATGGGCGGATGTTTCTGCTGAAAAACACATTAATAAATTAGACAATAATTCAAAAAAGATTTTTAACGAATTGCGGGAAAAGATATGCAATATTTCTTCAGATATTAAAGAAGTTCATAGATCTAATTGGACAACCTTTCAAATTTCAAAACTTGGCAACTTTTGCACAATTAAATTTCCAAAAGGAAATCTTGAAATTTATTTAAAGGCTAATAAAAATTTTAAAGATAATAAAAAAATGACAAAAGACATTAAAAGAACCCTTTCGTGGACATTTGATAAAGTATTCACAATTAAATCACAGGGAGAAATTGATTATGCAATTTCTTTAATTGAACAGGCATATCGATGTATATGCGAACTTAAAAATAAAGGTGAGGAGGAAATTGCAAATGAGTCATAATCATTCAAACCATATGTGGATGATGGCTATCGCCTGCGGAGGGGCACTTTTGCTTCTCTTGGTACTTCCAGTTATCGGCCTGTCAAAGAACTGGGCCATAGGGATTTCAATTGCAGTTATGGGGGGGTTACATTTATGGATGATGAGAGAACATTCAAATTCTAGCAATCGCAAACATAGTAAAGGAGGTAATTGTCACAATGGATAAAAAAATAATTCTGTATATTGTTGTAGGTATTTTAGTTTTAGGGCTTTTGATTTTGACATTTTTCCCCGGAGCAATACAATCCTTGAAAGACTCTGGAAAACGGGAGAAGATCTTTGTTCCCCTGAACCGGGTTATACACAAGAAGAATGGTACGAGCATATGGGTCATCATCCAAACATTTATGCGGAGTGTTTGAGTTAATTAAATTTTAAAGGAGGCAAAAAGAAAATGAATTGCTGTGGAAATCATGATCACGAATCTGGGCAAGTGGATTCGGGAAATCACGAGGATAAAAAATCTCCGTGGTTTTTTTGGATAAGTGTGCTATTAGTAATTGGCTTACTAATCTTCAGCTTGGTTAGATAAATTAAATAAATGCAAATTTATTCTTTATAGAGGTGAAAAAGGAGGTGAGAAAATGGTAAAACAAAATTTAGGGAAGGTAGACCGAGTTTTGAGATTTGCACTGGCTTTCTGGTGGCTTGGTCCATGGGCATTGAGATCGAATGTAGAATGGGTGAACTGGGTTATAATTGCCGTAGGATGGATTTCTTTGATAGAAAGTTTTACAGGCTGGTGTTGGTTGCATAATCTCTTTGGAATACATAATAAGAATCAATAAAGAGTTTAACTAAGGTGTTTGTAATATTTAAGGATATAAATACCCGTTTTATCTTTATATAGAGGTGAAAAAGGAGGAAAAATAAGATGAAGTTAGAAATTCAAAAGTTTTCGCTTGCTGCAGCTTTAACTATGGGTGTGATCTATGCGGTATGTGCAATATTTGTATCAATCTGGCCGGATTTTTCACTGCAACTTTTTGGCTGGCTCGTGCATTTAGTTAATGTGGACAAATTCGCAGGAGATACACAGATAACTGCTCTTGGGTTTATTATCGGACTTTTGCAGGCAATGGTATACACTTATATTGGAGCATTAGCATTTGGATGGTTGCATAATAAGTTTTTAAAGAGATAAATTTTAAAAATCTTTATTTTTTTATTTTTTTTTAAAATCACGCATGAATTAATTTTCATATTTGTAATTAGTTTCACCAAAGTCTTTAAAAATAGATCTTATCTTAAAGTATTATGTCTATCAAAGAATTTACAAAAGAACTTAATGGGAATGGAAGAGTTGAAGGAGAACTGATTAAAGCAATTTTTTACTCACTTTTAGTTTCATTTGTTTTGCTTTCAATCCTTTATTTTTTTAAATTAAGGGATATCCCGGATTTCATCCCTAAATATGGTTTTTTTATATTTTTTGCAATACTTAGCTATGCAATAATCTTGTCTTCCATAAGGCAGGTAAGAGCTTACCAAAATTTTGCATGCATGTCTGGAATGATGGTGGGTATGACTACGGGCATGATTGCAGGATTTCTCCCTGGTTTTTTTGTTGGTTCAACTAATGGCATGTTTTGGGGAAGCATTGTTGGAATGGGGATAGGGATTTCAATTGGGGCATGGAATGGCAAATGCTGTGGAATAATGGGGGTTATGGAAGGATTAATGGCAGGATTTATGGGGGGCATAATGGGAGCAATGACTGCTGTGATGATGTTAAATGATAATCTGAAAGTTGCAGGGGTAATTTTGTTTTTAATTTCAGCAGTTATAGTTTTTTCATTAAACTTTATGGTTTATAAGGAGATGAAAGAAAGAGAGAGGGAGAAAAAAGAGGATTATACCACTATTCTCTTCTTGAGCATAGTTCTTACATCTTTGACAATATGGTTTATGGTTTTTGGACCAAGGAGTGCATTATTCGGATGAAAAACGCTTTTGCAATCTTTATGATTTTTCTCTTGATAGTTGGATTCGGGGTTTTTTTAATGAAAAGTTCTGAAAACAGTTCAGGAAATACAGTAAATAATGGTGAAAATTCTGGTTCAGGAAATTTTCAGAAAGTTACACTCGGAATAAAAAATGGAAACTATTACCCTAATACTGTAACTGTGGAAGTTAATAAACCGGTCAGGGTTTATCTTGATAGCAGTGTTACTGGTTGTTTTCGTTCTTTTACTATGAGGGATTTTGGAATTGCAAAGAATCTTCCAACGCCAAATGATTATGTTGAATTCACTCCGTCTAAAACAGGAAGTTTCAGGTTCGCCTGCTCAATGGGAATGGGAACCGGGACTTTGATTGTGAAGTAATTATTAAAAAATTAAAAATACAAAAAATACAAATGGAGGTAAAAGAAAATGAAGAAAAAAATTACGGTTGAAGGGATGCATTGTGCTTCATGCGCAACAAACATTGAAAGAAGCCTGAAAAAAATTCCGGGCGTTAAATCTGCATCGGTAAGCATGATGACAAGAAAAGCAATTGTAGAAATGGATGAGAACTCAAAAATTTCAGACGAAGATTTAAATAAAGCGGTTTCTCGTGCTGGCTACAAAGCAATTTCTATTGAATAAAATGGATAAAATGGATAAAATGAATCATAATATGAAAATGAATCCCGGTATGGAAATGAATCACGAACATCATGGTGGAACCCCTGAAGAGAAAGAAATTGAGATGTGGAAAAAAAGACTTGTTTGGGGCTGGATTTTGGTAATTCCAATTATCCTTTTTATGTACATTTTTCCATTTATATTTAAGATAATGATTCTTCCGGAAGAACTGATGATTTGGGTTCCTATTGTATTTGCTTTTCCGGTCATATTTTTGGTCGGATTCTCAACTTTAAAATCAGGATTTAGGGGATTTTTAAGTTTTTATTTTAATATGGATTCTTTAATTGCTCTTGGAACTGTTGTTGCATATTTCACTGGATTTTTGAACTTATTTTTCGGGTTTCAGGATTACTCCGGAATCGCTGCAATGATTATGGTAATTTTTGTCACGGGAAAATATATCGAATCAAAAGCCCGTGGTCGTGCAGGTCAGGAAATAAGAAAGTTGCTCGAACTTGGAGCAAAAAATGCAAGAATTTTGCGTGCCGGTAAAGAAATTGAGATTCCAATTTCGGAAGTAAAAATTGGGAATGTAATGATTGTAAAACCCGGGGAGAAAATCCCGACAGATGGAGTTGTGACAAAAGGGGAAAGTTCAGTCGATGAATCTATGGTTACTGGGGAAAGCCTACCCGTTGATAAAACAAAGGGGAGCAATGTAATTGGGGCGACAATAAACCAGGACGGAATTCTCTATATTAAAGCTACAAAGGTTGGTTCAGATACTTTTTTGGCGCACATTATTGACCTCGTTGAAGAAGCGCAAGGGTCGAAAGTCCCCATACAAAAAATGGCTGACAAAATTACAAGTATCTTTGTCCCTTCAGTTTTAGGACTGTCTATTTTAACGTTCCTGGGTTGGGCAATATTTGGAGACGTTAGTTCCGCTTTTGGAGCTTCAATAGCGGTTCTTGTTATATCCTGCCCCTGTGCCCTTGGGTTAGCAACTCCAATTGCTTTAACTGTTGGCTCCGGAATGGGTGCAAAAAGAGGAATTTTGATAAGAAAGGGTGAAGCAATTCAGACAATGAAGAATGTTAAGATTATTTTATTTGACAAAACAGGGACAATCACAAAAGGAAAACCGGAAGTTACTAATGTTGAAGTTTTAAAAGGAATTAAAGAGAAGGAATTTTTGGAAATTGCCGGAAGTTTGGAAAAGCTGTCTGAACATCCCTTGTCGAAAGCAATTGTTAACTATGCAAATCTGAAAAGTTACAAATCCGTTAAAAGTTTTAAAGTTCTTAGAGGACGCGGAATTGAAGGAACAATTTTAGCTAAAAAGTATTTAATGGGAAACAAAAGACTGATGGATGAAAATAAGATTAATATAAAAGATTTTGATGAAAAAATTGAAGAGTTTGAAAGTGATGGAAAAACTGTAATGATTTTGTCTTTGGAAAAGACGAAGAAAGTTTTAGGAATTGTTGCTGTTGCTGATTCTGTCAAGGAAGATTCTATGAGGGCTTTAAGATATTTGCATAAAAAAGGGTATTACACCGTTATGATAACTGGAGACAATGAGAGAACAGCAGAGGCTATCGCAAGGGAAGTTGGAATAAAAAAAGTGATTGCTAATGTCCTTCCTGAAGACAAATCCCTAGAAGTCAAAAAACTTCAGTTAAAAAATGGAGAGACTGTCGCTTTTGTCGGGGATGGAATTAATGATGCTCCGGCTTTAAAACAGGCAAATGTGGGGATTTCAATGGGGACGGGGACGGACATTGCAATAGAGGCGGGAGATATTGTTTTAACAAAGGGCTCTCTAATAGGAGTTGCCCAGGCGATTGAACTCTCTAAAGCAACATTTTCAAAAATAAAGCAAAACTTATTCTGGGCTTTTGCATATAACATTGTCGCAATACC
>JAUYLQ010000024.1 GCA_030699005.1 archaeon | reverse complement strand
TTTCCATAGTTCACAATCCACTAACTAAAGGTAAAATAGTTTAAAGACTTGATAGTATGGGGGCGTTTAAGGAATTATGAACTAAAAATTTCTTCCCTTTTGATGAGAATCATTAAAATTAAAGTATTCTGTTTCGTTGCCTTTCTTTACATCTATTCTGTTACATTTTAACTTGCCGTTTTCATGATAATTATGAAATGTCACGAAAGTACTATCATTAACTTTAAGAATTACATTGCTACTATCTTCATAACTAATTACAACATATTTTTTTCCGTCATATTCTCCTTTGTGGATCTCTGGCTCATTTGAACTGCAACCTGTTCCTACAAAAGTCAAACTTCCTAAGAGAACAATTTCTGCGAGTTTTTTCATATCATTTTCAGGAGCAAATACCTTAAAAATCTTTCCCAATGGATTTATTTTAAAATAAGATTTATCCTAGTTCTAAGCTCTTTTTATCGTACGGGATATTATCGTTATTACAAGTAGAACCACAAAGATTATTGCTAACCATTTCGCGATTGTATAAGAAACTCCTGAAACTAACCCAAATCCAAATATTCCGGCAACTATTGCTACTATTAAGAATATTAAAGACCAAATTAACCAACTTCCAACGCCCTTCTTGTTTGACATGTTATTTAGAGTTAAACGAAGTATATATGCCTATGTATGAGGGGATTTTTATAAGGGAGAATAGGGAAATACGCCCACTCCGGGAGTCGGACCCGGGTTTCCAGCGCGACAGGCTAGTGTCATAACCGTTAGACCAAGTGAGCAATTAACAAACTTGGATACCAATTTTTATTTTTAAACCTTGTCTTTTTATTTTATTATTATTCTCATCATCCTTCTCACCATCCTGATCTTTATTATATTAATAAACAAAACTCATTTTTGTAATTATTTAATAATGACATAATAGAAGACTTTTTAAATATGAGAATTCTAGAATGGTATGAGGATGGAGAGTTTTGTCAAAAATCCGATTATAAAATGGGGATCCCGCTTATTAGCGGCAGGTATTTTGCTTTCCCCTATTAAAGAAATTCATGCTGAAGGGAAAGATGGAGAACCGAACAATCATTTATCCTTAAATGAAAGTCTTGCATTCAAACCCAATTTTAAAGATTATTTCTTAGCCAAAGATTCAGTTAAAAAAACGGATTTTCCGTATGTAAATTTTAACAAGAAGTCTGAAGAAGACTCAAAAGAAAGCCAAAAAATACCCGAAAACAAAAAAATTTCTTTAGCGGATAAATTGATTATGGATGGGTTATCTCTAACACATTCTGTGGTTAGCGGGTATAGTGCCTATTACCAAATGAGAGACAGAACTTTTTTCAGGTCAGGTGATGAAGAATTAGAAAAAAAATATAACAGCCTTTGGCATACAACTCAAGGAATTGAACTAGGGTTAAGTTTAGGAAGTGGAGGGTATTCAGTTCTTAAAAATAAAGATGAATTTTTAGAGTATACAAAAGATTTAGCAATGTTTTCTGCTTTGAGATGGGTTTTCAGGGACGGAGTTTATAACTCTCTAAATGAAAATCCTTTTTTCTACAAAAGTCCCCATACGACTGCAAAATTAGAACCATTGGGGAATTGGTATGTTAAGTTGGCATTTTTAGGGGGAGCTATTCTTTACAAATATTGGGATGAAATTTTTGATTAACCATTAAAAACCGAAAATTAGTTAAACTTCTGGGCTCTTAATATTTTGTTCAACTTCGGTTGAACAACGGGGTGAAAATCTTCGGATCTTCACCCCACCTTTTGTTGTTTATTTTTATCTGTTGCTATCTGTTTTTTAATCCGTTTATTTTTTTAATCCTTTTTAATTTATTTTTTAATAATAATAATTTATTCAATTAAGAAAGATTTTTAAAGAGGGTAAAAGTAAATCAATTGATTAAAATGGGTGAAAATAAATTAAAAACGGAATTGAGTTTTGTAGAGAAATATCTTGAGAGAAAGAAGATTTCAAATAACCTTGGGATGTATGGAAAAAGCCTTTTTTATGCACACTTAAGAAAATTTGAGCCAAAAGAATACGGAAAATCAATTGAAGAGAAAATCCAGACATTCACAAATTTCAGGAATTTTTTTGAGGAGGTAATATGCGACCTTTCCGATTCAGACCCATTTCAGGATGCATACAAAAATGAAGTTGATTCTTATTTTCAAAAACTCCACGAAAAATTGGGGCTTAGTTCTTTCTGACCGCATTCTTTTTACTTAACCCTTTTCGGTTTTAGCAAGAGACAAGGGAAAAGCTTTTAAGTTAATTAAAAACCAATCATACTTATGAAAGAAATAGAGAAGTTGATAATAAATGAGGTGAAAGCCACAAAATCAGTTCTTGATAGTGAAAACTTTACGGATAATGGATTTATCCAGGGTTCAAATCTGTTTAGGTATCAAATAGAAAGGATGCTTCCAAAAGAACCGGTTCAGTTTATAGAAAGGAAGTCAAGGGTTTACCTCGATTTAAGAGAACTGTTTGAAGGAGTGAAAGGCAAGCTTTCAGCAGATTCCCCCTTAAACAATTCCGATTTTTACAGGGGATATTCAAACAGAGTCGACTCATTTTTTGATGAATTGCATAAAAATTGGGGATTATAATTTTCTTGCTTCAATTTTTTTCATTCCGCCCATGTATGGTTGTAAAACTTTAGGAATTCCAACGGCCCCATCCTTTTCCTGAAAGTTTTCGAGAACTGCAATTAATGCACGTGGAGATGCAATAACCGTATTATTAAGGGTATGAACAAAATAAGTTTTTCCATTCTTTTCAGCTCTTATATTCAGTCTCCTTGCTTGGGCATCAGTTAAATTTGAACAACTTCCAACTTCGTAATATTTTTTTTGCCTCGGACTCCATGCTTCAACATCTGCGGATTTTGCTTTCAAATCAGCAAGGTCTCCACTGCAGCATTCTAAGATTCTGACTGGAATACCAAGTTCCTTGAAAATATTGGTTGTAATGGCGAGCATTTTTTCATACCATACGTAAGACTCTTCCGGGTCACAAATGAGAATCATCTCCTGCTTTTCAAACTGATGAACCCTGTAAAACCCTTTTTCTTCAATTCCATGAGCTCCGCCCTCTTTCCTGAAGCATGGGGAAATCCCCGTTATTTTGTAAGGGAGGTTTTTTCCATTAAGGGTCTTCCCAGCAAACATCCCGATCAGTGAGTGCTCACTTGTTCCAATTAAATAAAGGTCTTCACCTTCAATTTTATACATCATGTTATCCTTTTCTTTAAAACTCATGACTCCATCAACGACTTCGCTTCTTATCATGAATGGGGGGATAATGAACTCAAAGCCTTCTCTTATCATATAATCTTTTGCATATGAAAGAAGAGCAGAGTGGAGTCGGGATAAGTCCCCTTTAAGATAATAAAATCCGTTTCCTGAAGTTTTTCTCGCATCGTCAAAGTCAACCCCATTAAGCTTTTCTGCAAGTTCTGCATGGTTAAAAATCTCATAAGACGGCACCTTTGGCTCACCTATTCTTTTAATTTCGACATTTTCTCTTTCGTTTTTTCCAACAGGAACTGAATCATGCATGATGTTAGGAATTTTCATTAGAATCTCTTTTATTTTTTCTTCAAGTTTTTTCCTTTTAACTTCAGACTTATCAATTTTTTCCGGAATTTCTTTTGCTTTCTTTTTTAAATTTTCAGCCTCTTTTTTATTTCCTTTCTTAATCTCTTCAGCTATACTTTTAGAAATTTTATTTCGTTGTGAGCGGAGGTTGTCTTCATCATACTTCAACTTTTTCCATTTTGAATCAAGCTTAAGAATTTCATCAATAAGAGGGAGTTTTTCATCCTGAAACTTCTTTTTTATGTTCTCTTTTACCTTTTCGGGATGCTCCCGAAGCAGGTTTATGTCAATCATATTTACAAAAGAATGAGGGAATATATAAATTTTCCTTAAGGGAAAATTTAAAAGCTTTTGTCGGCTTTAATTGTTTAATGGTTGAATCACTGGGGGGAGTTGGCGCGGCATTTATTAGTTTATATGAAGGGGCGATAGGAGCACTTCCCATTTGGGCTCAGAATTTTTTAAATCTCTTCTTTTGGTCACTGTTAGTAGTTGTTTATGCAATTTTTATATGGAAGTTTTACAGGTGGATTGCCAAAAAAGATGTTCTTCAACTTAACCTTTCAAGATTTAACCGCTCAGAGCATTCAGTAATTGGAAAGATATTTGGGGCGGCAATATACTTCGTCGAATACCTGGTTATCCTCCCTTTTGTAGTGTTTCTCTGGTTTGGAATTTTCACAATCTTCTTAATGCTTTTAACAAGTGACTTGCCATTAGAAACAGTTCTTGTTGTTTCAGTAACAGTTGTGGCAGCGATAAGGATGACTTCTTATTACAAAGAAGATTTAGCCAGAGATCTTGCTAAAACAATACCCTTGACACTTCTTGCAGTTGCAGTTACCCAGGGGCTTTTTGACTTTGGAAAAGTTCTTGAGCAAATTTCCTTTCTCCCTGGTCTCTTTTCAGACATATGGACTTACCTTATTTTTATTGTAATCGTTGAATTTTTGCTCAGAGTTTTAGATATAATTTTCGTTGCTTTTGATTTATATGACGACAAAGAAGTGAAAGAAGATTAATTCTTCTCAAAACTGAGGGTCTCGAAGCCCCACTTGTTTAATTCTCAAAAGAAATCTTTCTTAGGGGACCTTCAATTCTTAAATATTCGACTCTGCCATCCAGAATCAAGCTTCCATCAACTGCACTTAAATTTCCAAAGTAATTTTTAAAAATAACTCTTTCGGAATTGATATTGAAATTGTCTTCCTTGAGGGAAATCTGCCCTGAAGAAATGTAATCTAAAGAACTTAGAAATATTGGATCTTTTACTTCTATTTTTTTGTAGGTAATTGTGGAATCCGTTAAAACGTTTATTGTCCCATTCTCTTTTAAGGAGATTGGAGCAGAATTAACAATTATTTCGGAAACCTTGCCGTCAATCTTAGTTATTTCTCCACTCTTAAAATTAAAATTTCCTTCAAAATTCTTTAAAACCACTTTATTATCTGTCCCGGTAAAAGAAATCTTCTTATTATCCACATACAAAAATCCTTTAACTGAAGAGAAAGAGATCTCTTCGTAATCTCCATTGAAAGCTATTTCAGGCACAGAAAGAAAGGCTCGAACTTCGAGAGTTTTATCTAAATCAAACGATTTGATGGCGTTTCCGGTAATGTCAAATTTTCCAAAAATTAATCCTGCAGCAACAACTCCAATTATCGCAAGAAAAATAACCATCATAAAGTGCTTTTTCTGACTCCCATCCCCATAGTATTGCTGGTGGTATGGATGAGCTTCTCTTTTCATTGCACTCTCCCTTTTTTTGACCGAATTGCATCCTGAATAACATTCACAAACCTTTCAGGATTATTTATGTTGTTTATACTAATGATTGTTTCATTTAGGAATCTTCTTATGTTCACGGTCCCATAACCAAGAACTCTTTTATGAAATGTTTGATTTAAATCAATGTCAGAAATTGAATCAAAATCTATTTCCCTTATATTTTTGTTTAGAATCCCCCTGCTTTCAATAAAAGAGGAGTCTGTTATTGCCCACCAATTTCTCATACGGTGAATTTCGATAAATTTGATTATCAAAGCGACTAAAATAAGCGCTGCAATTAACAGAGCTGCAGGAATTTCAATTTTCATGAAGTAAAAGGAGAGTAAAATTCCAATAATAATTATTGCAACCAAATAATAGGGAAAGTAAGACTTTCTTGAGCGCCGCACCTTAAGATGAATTTCCTCTTTCCTCATACAATAAAGAAGTGAGTTTAAGGTTAAAAATATTCCTGTTTTCTTGTGAGCGTTACAAGTATTAATTCTTCTCAACAGGAGGATGCTCAATTCCCCGTGATGAAATTTCTTTAAGCATTTTTATGTGCTTTTTCCTTTCAACTGAAAAATCTTCATCATCAGGCTTAACATTCTTAATCATCCTTGCAACAAATTCTCCGCCAAGGAAGTGAGGAGTCAAAACATAATTTGCTCCGGCATCATAAAGTTTGAGCGCATCATCAATTGTATGGGCTCTTAAAATTATTATTGCATCTTTATTAATACTCCTCACCGTTTCAATCAGAAGCTCATTTGTTTCGACTTCTGGAATCGTTGAAACAATCATTTTTACCTCTTCAAGTTTAAGGTCATCCAAAAAGTCCCGGTCATAAACATCGCCATAAAGAGCAGGAATCCCAAACTTCTTGAGGTTCGTTATTACATCCGGGTTAAAATCAACCACAATATACTTGCTTTTCATTTTTTTGAATGAGTTCAGAATATTAAACCCTATTCTGTTATAACCAAATAAAATTGAGTCGTAATCTCTCTTTATTTTTTTTCCTGACTCTTTAACCTTTTTCTTTTCAAAAAGCCCCAAATAACTTGAAAATTTGGAATAAATCCAGTTTGAGTAAGTAATCATGTAAGTTGAACCTGCAATTGTTATCAGGCCTACAACAGTTACCAGAGACAAAACTTCCGAGGTGAGATGCCCAACTGAAACTCCCAGTGAAACAAGGATTATCGAAAACTCACTTATCTGAGCAACGGTCAAACCCGCCAAAAATCCGGTTCTCTTCGTATATCCCATTGCTCCCATCAAAATCATCACAATAAAGGGATTTCCAATCAAGATGAAAACTGAAAAAATAATAATAGGAAGGAGGTTGTTTGCAATGTCCCCTATAACCATTTGAGATCCGATAACGATAAAGAAAACAACAATAAAAAAGTCTCTTAGGGGTTTCATTTTTGAACTTATTTCATTTGAATAAGGTGTTGAAGAAAGGGCAATTCCGGCAAGTAGAGCCCCTATTTCAAAAGAAAAATTCAAATATCCAAACCAGCCCGCAATCATAATGCACCATCCAATTGAAAAAAGAAGCAAAAATTCCTGAGATTTTGCAATTTTTTTAAGAGCCAATGGCAAAAGTTTCCAGCTGACAATGAAAAGACCAATAATGCTCAAAGCTCCGTAAAGCAAAGTCTCAAAAACAGAGGTTGAAACACCCCCCCCTGCAGAACTTGAAGAGATAATCATAAGAATAAAAACCGCAATTAGGTCCTGAACAATCAAAAACCCTATTGAAATTTTACCGTAAACACTCTCAATATCTCCTTTATCCGAAAGAAGTTTCATGATTATGATTGTACTGCTAAATGTAAGAGCAATTGAAATATAGATTGACACAATAACCGAGAACCCGAGAGCAATTGAAATCAAAAAACCAATAACAGATGTAAAGATAACCTGACCTACCCCCGTAATTAAGGAAATTTTACCTACTTCCTTTATGACTTTAGGATTTAAATGCAACCCGACTGTAAATAAGAGTAATGCAACCCCAATATGAGAAAAAGTCCCAAGAGTGGTGCTTTCGGATAGAAGGTCCAAAAAATATGGTCCGGCAATTATTCCTGTAAGGATATATCCAATTATTAAGGGCTGCTTTAAAATTCTCATTACGGCAGCGACTAAAACCGCGACCAATAGAATCACTGCAAGCTGAACAAAAGTTGCATCCATTTTCCTCTTATGATAACCAAAGAGAAAGAATATAAAAAGGTTTTTAAAGCATTTTCAAATAAATCTAATATGGCAAAGGTAAGAATAAAATTAAATTCAACGGATATTGGAATGCTCAATGAAATTTGCAACTCAATTAAAGAGCTTTCAAAGAGTTCAGGAATTGTAATTTCCGGACCCGTCCCGCTTCCAACAAAAAAATTAAAAGTTACAACAAGAAAATCTCCATGCGGAGACGGAACAGCAACTTTTGACAGATACGAAATGAGAATCCATAAAAGGCTTATTGACCTCCCTGCAAATGAAAAAGTTCTTCATCATATCATGAGGATGAGGGTTCCAAAATCAGTCAACATAAAAATTGAAATGAAAGATTAATTTTTATAGAAAATTTTTTCAGCGCTAATTATTTTTTTAACAACACCATTCATGTCTTCTACCCAGAATCCATTTTGTTTTACAAAATATTTTTCGTACTCGACGCTCATTGGAGCCATTTCCTCATAAGCTATTTTTGATGAAATTTTAATTTTTGGAACAAAAGAAACTCTGTTCAGACCTGAAAGTTTAAGGGTATTTTCGTAAACTCTCCCTGAATATCCGTCATCCCCGCTAGGATAAGTTAAGGATGAAAAGGAGCCAATTTTTATTTTTCTTGGATTTGTATAATTGTTCTTATCTAATGTTAAAATTTTAAACTTGGAGTATTCTTTTCCAAAGAAAGAAAATTCAAAAACCTTTTTCAATTCAACGTTCCCTTCACCATATATCTCCTCAAGTCCGCCGGTATTAAAACCCATAAACTTACTAAACTTTCCTTTTTATAAGGATTATTATCCCAAATGATTACAAATTACCCCAAATTAAGATACTCCTTAAGAATAAGAAAATTTATAACCCTCTCTTTCCTATGGAAAAGGTGGGAGAGATAAAAGGAGCCTCAATTGGAGGAAATCTTGAAAGGGTTGTTTTTGACCTCAAAGAGAATGAAGAAGGATGGGTTGGTGCCAGGGCTCTTGAAATGCACTACGGACTTGACCACTTTCTTTATTTGGATGCACCTATTTCAGACAAGTGCGATGAATCTTCCGGAAAAATTATTTATGTAAAAAGATTGGGTCCCGGAAAAGATGATTTTTTTGTAGATTTAAGTAAAGCAGGAGATTATCTTTGGGAAAGATATTTTATAGATAAGGAAAGTTATGAAGAGCTTTTAGAGGACCCGGGAATTGGGGTAATTAAATATGAAAAAAAGAAAACTCTTGAAGAAGAGCTTTATGAAGCAGTTAAGAAAGATGAATTTGAAACCGCAGCAAAATTAAGGGATAAAATAAAATACCTTAAAAAATAATTCTCAATTTTATAATTTTCAAAAACCCTTATAAATCCCTTTAACTTATTTCACTTGAAAGGTGAAAATGGAAAATAGGAAAACTGCTTTTGTTTTAAAATTTGATGAAATTGGGATAAAAGATATCCCTCTCGTCGGCGGAAAAAATGCTTCCCTTGGGGAAATGTACCGGGAATTGACTAAAAAAGGCGTGAATATACCCAATGGATTTGCAGTAACTTCTTATGCTTACAATTATTTTCTTGAAAAGTCCAATTTAAAAGAAAAAATAAAGAAAATTATTTCAACTCTGAATGTAAAGAGTACAAGTAATTTAATGGAACATGGTAAAAAAATAAGAGAGATTATTCTAAAAGAAAATTTACCCCCTGAATTGGAAGAAGAGATAATAAAAAATTACAAGAGACTCTCAAAAGAATACGGTGAAAAATATACAGATGTTGCAGTTCGCTCTTCCGCAACGGCTGAAGACCTGCCTGACGCTTCTTTTGCAGGTCAGCAGGAAACTTACTTAAATATCACTGGAGAAAAAGCTCTTCTGGAATCATGCAAAAAAGCTTTTGCCTCACTTTTTACAGACAGGGCAATTTTCTACAGGGAAGAAAAAGGATTTAGCCATTTTGATGTTTTACTTTCGATTGGAATTCAAAAAATGGTGAGAAGTGACCTTTCTTCTTCCGGGGTGATGTTTTCAATTGACACTGAATCAGGATTTAAAGATGTGGTTTATATTACTTCAATTTATGGTCTTGGTGAGAACATTGTTCAGGGGGCGGTTAACCCCGATGAATTTTATGTTCATAAACCCACCCTAAAAAAAGGGTTTAAGCCAATAATTTCAAAAAAAGTCGGGGAGAAAAAATTAAAAATGATTTATTCAGGAAATAATAAAAATCCCGTGAAAAATGTTTCAGTTTCAGAAGACAAAAAAAATGAATTTTCATTGACAGATAATGAGGTTTTAAAGCTTGCAAAGTGGACGGTTTTAATTGAAGACCATTATAAAAAACCAATGGATTTGGAGTGGGCTAAAGACGGAAAATCAGAAAAACTTTTTATTGTTCAGGCAAGACCCGAAACTGTTCAATCAAGAAAAGATTTAACAAAACTTAGTGAGTATATTCTGCAAAAAAAGGGGGAAATACTCGCTGAGGGGAAAAGCGTTGGTTCAAAGATAGGCTTTGGAAAAGTGCGGGTCATTAAAGACATTTCAGGAATTCATTCTTTTAAAAGTGGAGAAATTTTAGTGACAGAAATGACCGACCCAGATTGGGTTCCAATCATGAAAAAGGCTGGGGCAATCGTGACTGATAAGGGGGGGAGAACGTGCCACGCCGCAATAATTTCACGTGAACTTGGAATTCCCGCAGTCGTTGGAACTAACAATGGAACTCGAGTTTTGAAAACGGGAGAGAACGTGACTGTAAGCTGTGCTGAAGGTGAAAAAGGATTTGT
>JAUYLQ010000002.1 GCA_030699005.1 archaeon | reverse complement strand
AAGGAAAATTCAAAAAGAGTTCTCGGGAGAGGTTACTATTCTTTCCCCAATTATTCGTCAAAAAAAAGGGACTTATGAAAAGCTTATTTCGGATTTTAATCAGGAAGGATATTCAAAGGCAAGAGTGGATGGAAGTTCGGTTAGGACTGATGAGAAACTTAGTTTGAAAAAGTATCAGATGCACGACATAGACCTCCTTATTGATTCCTTAAATGTTGAAGATTCTTCAAGGCTAAATGAGGCAGTTGAAAATGCCCTTGAAAAGTCAGGAGGTCTTTTAATAGTAGAACCAGTTAGAGGCAAAGAAAAGACCTTTTCAAGCAATCTAGCCTGTCCAGAGTGCGGACTTATTTTTGAAGAATTGCAGCCAAGAATGTTTTCTTTTAATTCCCCTTTTGGAGCATGTGAAGAGTGTCATGGTCTCGGGTTGAAGATAGAATTTGACCAAGATTTAATTCTTCCCGACAAAAACAAATCCTTAATAGATGGGGCAATTGCAATTTATGGAAAAATAGAAAATTCCTGGAGGCAGCAGCAAATTGCGGTTGTAGGGAAAACTTTCGGGTTCGACTTATTTACTCCCCTAAAAGATTTTACAAAAAAACAGCTCGAAGTATTGCTTTATGGTTCTCAAGAGTTAATCAGGGGAAAATGGAAAGGAGGAGCAAAAATGCATTTTGAAGGAGGCTGGGAGGGTGTAATTCCTCAGTCAGAGAGGCTTTTGAAAGAAACAACTTCAGAATACAGGAAAAAAGAGCTTAGTAAATTTATGAGAACTTCTGTTTGCCCAAGTTGTTCGGGAAAGAGATTGAAAGAAAAAATTCTTTCTGTAAAAATAGGGGAAAAGTCAATTATAGAGGTTACAGATTTGTCCATTAAAGATTGCCTTCTTTTTTTCAAAAATTTGACTTTAAGTGAAAAGAAAGAAACAATAGGGAGGCAAATTTTAAAAGAAATAAGAGAAAGACTTGAGTTTTTAGAGAATGTGGGGTTAAGTTACCTTACTCTTTCAAGGAATGCTGGGACTCTCTCGGGAGGAGAGGGGCAAAGAATACGGCTTGCAACCCAGATTGGATCAAATTTAACGGGGGTTTTGTATGTTCTTGATGAGCCTTCAATAGGGTTGCATCAGAGAGACAATTCAAAATTGATTAAAACTCTGCATAAATTAAGAGATTTAGGAAATACCCTTGTTGTTGTGGAGCATGATGAAGAAACCATCAGGTCAGCGGATTATGTAGTTGACCTCGGACCAGGGGCAGGGATTCATGGAGGAGAAATTATCTCGGAAGGCCCTCCCGAAAAAATAGAGAAGGACAAGAACTCTCTAACTGGGCGTTACCTTTCAAAAAAAGAAGAAATTTCTGTTCCAAAATTAAGAAGAGAATTAGGGATTCCAATCAAAATAAAAGGAGCGGAGGAAAATAATTTAAAAAAAATAGATGTTGAAATTCCAACAAGATGCCTGAATTTAATTACGGGAGTTTCTGGTTCAGGAAAGTCTACTCTGGTCAATGAAATTTTGTATAAAGGGTTGTTAAAGAAAAAAGGGTTTCAAGACACCCCGGGAAAGCACAAGGGAATTTATACTGAAGCGTATATAGACAAGGTGGTTATAATTGACCAGTCTCCCATTGGAAGGACCCCAAGAAGTAATCCCGCAACATACACAAAAGTCTTTGATGAAATAAGGAAAGTTTTTGCAGAGACAAAAGAAGCAAAACTAAGGGGATATAAAATAGGGAGGTTTTCTTTTAATGTGAAGGGAGGAAGATGTGAAAAGTGCCGGGGGGATGGGACAATAAAGATAGAGATGAATTTTTTGCCCGATGTCTATATTGAATGTGAAGAGTGCAAGGGAAAGCGGTATAACAAAGAAACTCTTGAAGTAAAATATAAGGAGAAGTCTATTGCAGAGGTTCTTGATATGTCAACTGAAGAAGCATTGGAATTTTTTACATTTATTCCAACAATCAAAAATAAACTCGAAACTTTGGTTAAAGTGGGGTTAGACTATATTCGCTTAGGGCAAAGTTCAACAACTCTTTCAGGAGGAGAAAGTCAAAGAATAAAACTCACAAGAGAGCTCGGAAAGCGGTCCATGGGAAAAACTGTTTATATCTTAGATGAACCCACAACGGGTCTCCATTTTCATGATGTTAAGAAATTAATTGAGGTACTTCAGGAATTAGTTGAGAAAGGAAACACAATGGTTGTAATTGAACACAATCTGGATGTTATAAAATGTGCAGACTATATAATTGACCTAGGTCCAGAAGGAGGAGAGGAGGGGGGAAGGGTTGTTGCAATAGGAACCCCAGAAGAAGTTGCAAAAAACCAGAAAAGTTGGACTGGAAAATATTTAAGAAAAGTTTTAAATTTCTAACCGAATAAACTCATAATTTTAATTGCAATTGTTGTGAAAAACCATTTTATTTTTTTTCCAAATGTAATCCCATTCACTTCAATTTCTTTATTGTCAAGTTTTTGATTCAGGAAGTCTATTGTGCTGTAATTTGAATCCGGGTTTTCAAAAAGGCTTTCATTATTTATTTTCAGTTCATAAGTTGCATTTTCGTTTTTTCCGCATGAAAAATCGGTGATTACTCCCTCCTCAATATGAAGGTTTCCAAGGCTCTCATTTTTAAAATATACGTTAAAAATCTCATTCTTGTAGGGGAGTATAGAAGGAACTTCCGCCCCCAAAATTTGGTTTTCAATTTCCCCGAGGTCTTCACATGTAACATTTGTTCCGTTATATTCAAAGGCACTCACAAATCCTAAAAGCAGGACAATAAACAAAGACAAAAGAAAATATCTTTTTTTCATTATATATCAAAAGAGTTCTTATTTAAATAATTTCTCCAACAGATTTATAACTTCCCAACTTTCCCATTATTTAATGGAAAAACCCAATTTTTCAAAAGTTCCAGAAAGTCCCGGATGCTATTTATATAAAGATAAAAAGGAAGGTGTTATTTACGTTGGAAAAGCCAAAAATCTAAGGAAAAGAGTTTTATCTTATTTTTCAGGTAAGGATAAAGACCCAAAAACAAAGGTTTTAATAAAAAATATTTCTGACTTTGACTTTATTGCAACAGATACAGAAGTTGAAGCTCTTCTTTTAGAGAATAATTTAATTAAAAAATATTCCCCTAAATACAATATAAATCTGAAAGACTCAAAATCTTATTCAGTTATCGAGTTGACAAATGAGCCTTTTCCAAGGCTTCTCTCTTCAAGAACAGAAAAAGTAAAGAATAAAAAAACAGATTCCGAAATTTTCGGACCATTTACATCCGGAAAAACAAGAGATTACATCATTGGGACTTTAAACAAAACTTTTAAATTAAGAACTTGCAAAAAACTCCCCCAAAAAAAGTGCATAAGGTACGATTTAGGTCTTTGTTCCGCGCCATGCATAAATAAAATTTCAAAAGAGGATTACCTTAAAGAAGTTGAAAGAGCAAAACTTATCCTTAAAGGAAAGGGAACAGATTTAATTAAGGAATTAAACGAGGAAATGAAATTCTTTTCGGATAAAGAGGACTATGAAAAAGCAATAATTGTAAGGGATGAGATTGTCTCAATTAAATCTCTCCAGGAAAGGCAGAATGTGGAAAGAAATAAGGTTTATGATGAGGACATTTTAAATTATGTTTTAAGGGAGGGAAAAGTTTACTTAATGGTTTTTAATGTTCATAAAGGAATTCTTGAAAATAAGAAAGTTTTTGAATTCAATTTTAAAGAGGATTTTCTTGAGGAGTTTTTAATCCAATTTTATGATGAAAATGATATCCCCAAAAAAGTAATTACCCCAGAAAAACTTCCAAAAGTTCTAAGTGAATTTTTGTCTTCAAAGAGAAGGGGAAAAGTCGAAGTGATTAATCCGAAGAAAGGGGAATTAAAAGAACTCTTAAGTCTTGTAAAAAAGAACATCGAAATACAATATTTCGGAGATTTAGAAAAAGTTGAAAAGTTGAAGGAAACTCTTAATCTGCAATTCTCTCCAGGAGTGATTGAATTTTTTGATATCTCTCACCTTTCGGGAACAGAAGTTGTTGCATCAATGGTCCAATTTAGGAATGGGAAGCCGGATAAGTCAAATTATCGGAAATTTAAAATAAAATCTTTTAGCGGAAATGACGATTTTAAAGCAATGAATGAAGTTGTAAAAAGAAGGTATTACAGGCTCAAGTCAAAAAAAGAGCCAATGCCGGATTTAGTGGTAATAGACGGAGGAATTGGGCAGTTAAACTCTTCAATTGGCGCCTTGGATGAAATTGGGGTGAAAGTTCCAATTATTTCTTTAGCGAAAAAATTTGAAGAGGTTTACCTTCCAGGAACTGAAAGCCCAATAAGGTTTAATGATAAAGATAAGGGTCTTTTGTTTCTTAGAGAGATAAGGGATGAAGCTCACAGGTTTGCAATAAAATTCCAAAGAGAAAGAAGGACAAAAAGATTTTTTGATAAAGTTTAAAATAAAAAATTTTCTTCCGAAACCCTTTTAACTTATTATTCTCAATCTTTTTTATGGAAAGTCAAAAATTTGAAATCGTTTCAGAGAATAAACCTGCAGGTTCCCAGCCGGAGGCGATTAAGAAACTAACTGAAGGGATAAATAGGGGGAAAAAAATTCAGACTCTTCTTGGAGTGACGGGATCAGGGAAAACTTTCACAATAGCGAATGTGATAGAAAATGTTCAGATGCCAACTTTAGTAATTGCCCACAATAAAACCCTCGCAGCTCAACTCTATGAAGAATTAAAGACAATTTTTCCTAAAAATAAAGTGGAGTACTTTGTTTCGTATTATGACTATTACCAGCCGGAGTCATATATTCCCACAACAGACCAGTATATTGAAAAAGATTCTGCAATAAACCCGAAGCTTGATCAAATGAGGCTCTCTGCAACTTCTTCAGTTTTAGGAAGAAGGGATACAATTGTTGTTGCATCCGTTTCATGCATATACGGACTTGGAAACCCCGAAAACTATCTCGGTTTTAGATTTTCTCTTGAAAAAGGCATGCAGATTAAAAGAAAAGATCTTTTACTAAAATTGATAAACTCGCAATATGAACGAAATGACATGGATATCTCAGGGGGGAAATTCAGAGTTAAAGGAGATACGATTGATTTTATTCCACCAGGTTTTGAAAATATCATCCGTGTTGAATTATTAAAAGAAGAAATTGACAGAATTTCTGAACTTGATAAAGTAACCGGAAAAAAAATTGGTGAATGGGGGCAATTTATAGTGTATCCTGCAAGGCATTTTGTAATTTCTTCAGATGAGTTTCAAGAAGTCGAAGATTCGATACTGTCACAGTTAAAAACAGACCTTCCAAAATTAGGGAGCCTTGAATCTCACAGGCTAAATCAAAGAACAAAGTATGATTTAGAGATGATTAAGGAAACGGGCTATTGTAAAGGGATTGAAAACTATTCAAGACATTTTGACAGAAGAAAAGAGGGTGAAAAGCCATATTGCCTTCTTGATTATTTTAGGGGAGAATTTTTAATTGTAATCGATGAAAGTCACCAGACAATCCCCCAGCTTCATGGGATGTACAAAGGGGATAAAGCAAGAAAAAAAAATTTAATTGATTATGGGTTTAGATTGAGCAGTGCGTATGATAACCGTCCTTTGAAATTTGAAGAGTTTGAGGAGTACATTAAAAAGAACAAAACAATCTTCGTTTCGGCAACCCCAGGATATTATGAGAAAGCAAATTCAAAAGAGATGGTTGAACAGATTATAAGGCCAACTGGTCTCCTCGACCCAGAAGTTGAAGTGAGAGAGGGAAAGAATCAGGTTGAAGACGTGACAAATGAAATAAAGAAAACCATTAAAAGAGGTGACAGAATTCTTGTCACAACTTTAACAAAGAAGCTGGCTGAAGAGCTTTCAGAATATCTTTCTGAAAACAATATTAAGACAAGGTATCTTCATTCAGAAATAGACACTCTTGAGAGAACGGAAATTATACGGGAACTTAGGCTTGGAAAGTTTGACTGTTTGGTGGGAATAAATCTTTTAAGAGAGGGGTTAGATATTCCTGAAGTGGGGTTTGTAGGGATATTAGATGCAGATAAGGAGGGGTTTTTAAGAAACGACAAATCTTTGATACAGACAATCGGGCGTGCTGCAAGAAACGTGAACTCAAAAGTTATCCTTTATGCAGATGTACTAACAGATTCAATAAAAATAGCCGTTGAAGAGACCAAAAGAAGGAGAAAAATTCAGGACGACTTCAATAGAAAAAATAACATAATTCCAAAAACAATTATAAAACCTGTAAAGGAAAAGGATGTCGAAGTAACGGACATAAAGCACATTCCGAAAAAAGAAATTCCAAACTTGATTATCGAGCTCGAAAAAGAAATGAAAGATTTTGCAGAGCATCTGGATTTTGAGAATGCTCTTAGATTAAAGAACAGGATTGGAAACTTAAAGAAGAGGTTAAAAAGTTAAAGGAAAAGGCCCTTCATCAATAAGTATGCTCCTGTTCCGAAAATAATGAGCCCGATTACCTTATTAATTTGGTTAATTGTTTTTTGCTCAATTTTATTACGATATTTTATTACTATCCAATTTAGGATAGAAATCCCAAGAAAAGCTCCAAATAAAGTTGATGTGGCTAAAAGAAGGGATAAGGAGTAATCTCCTGAAATTTTGGCAAGCCCAAGGATAGCATAAAGTGCGAGAAATGAAAATATCACAAAAGGACTCGCCAAAGCAATTGTAAATCCGGAAAAAAAATCTTTTTTTCCGTTTTCAATTCCGTTATTTAGGGAAATTCTTGAGCCAAACTCTTTTAATCCAACTCCAATAAGAAAAAGCCCACCTACACTGTTTATGGAAAATTGATGTGCAATTAAAAATTTTGAGATAGCAGTTATCCCAAAAGCTGCAACCAAGGCAAAAAGTCCATCAGCAGTCGCAGCCCCAAACCCTGTTAAATATCCTCCATATTTTTTGTTTATCAAACTTTTTTTTATGCAATATGCGCCCGCGGGTCCAAGAGGGATTCCAGATGTAAGACCAACAAATATCCCCGAAAAAATAATCCACCAAATCATTTTATTTTATTCCTATCTCAAAATTTTTTTGAATAAGATGTTTCCTCAAAATAATATTTATTTTCCAAGAAGATTTCATTTTTTAGATTTAAAAAATTATTCCTTGAAATTTTTTCTTGGTGCACTCCATTTTCATATGAAACGGTTCTTGAATTTTCTTCCTCGTAGTAAAAATCTTTTTTTAAAATCAATTCAGAATGGCTTTCATATAACTTAAAACTTTTATTAGTTTTTTCTTCTTTTGAATCAAAATATAAAACCCCCAGTATAAAAATTAGAAGTAAAATTATGAGCATTCCCCCAATCAAAAACTCAATTTTCCTCTTATTCTCCATGAGGGATAAACAGTTTTTTTATTTATAACCTTTTAGGGGATTGATTAGTTATAAAAACCTTGGCCCCCTTTTTAAGTGCATGAATAAGTCGGTAGTTTTGAATTCTGTTTTAGCACTTCTTTTTATTTTCCTCGCTTTCAAGATTGACTGGCTCTTTTTAATCGGAGCAGTAATTCTGATGATTATAAATCAAAAAATGTTGCTCAAAAATAAAAAATAAATTTTTTATATTGGGTCTTATTGAGGATTATTCTCTTCCCGGGGTTTTGCTTCGCTAACAGTCAAAGCCCTTCCTTCAGATTCTTTGCCGTTCATTTCAGTTATTGCCTTGTCCGCATCTGGGTCGTTAACAAAAGTCACGAACCCAAAACCCTTAGACCTATTCCGGTTAAATTTGTCCAGGATAACTGTTGCAAATTCGACTTCTCCAAACTTAGAAAAAAGTTCTCTTAATTCTTTTCCCTTGTATTTGAAAGGTAAATTTCCAACGTAAACTTTTTTACTCATTTATTTATTAATAACCTTATGCATTTAATTCGTTGAGAGCTTTTCGAGGAGGTAAAAAATACCTCGGATTTTATAAATCTTTTTTTATAATTAAAAAGTTATTTAAACAAA
>JAUYLQ010000020.1 GCA_030699005.1 archaeon | reverse complement strand
CATATTTTTCTTAAGATTATTGAGGTGAAAAATGTAATTTATGGCAAGAGATTATACTATTGAAAACGTTTATGAGCCGGGTTACAAAAATTTTTCCCCGTCTGAAGATTCTCCTTATTTGGGAAAACAAGGCCTTATTCCTGCAAAACAGCTTGGTTTAACTACGGACCCAAGAGTTGCAAATCAGATTGCAGCTTTAAGCCAGTCATTAAATCAGGGAATTTCAGTTATGGAAATAGGATCTCTTTCCCCTCAGGTTTTTGAAACAATTCCAAAACAGCATTTTGCAGAAATGAGAAGGAAAGCAAAACTTGCTGAAGCAGAACTTACCCTTCACGCTCCAATTCAGGGAACAGACCCTTCAGGCTTCGGCCAAAGAGGCTGGGAGGAATCAAACAGACTCTTAGTTGAAAGACAATTAAAAGACGTTATTGATAAAGCGGTAATCCTCGATGAAAAAGGTAATATGCCAATCACAGTTCATGGTTCAAACACCTACGGTTCAAATTTTAAATATGTAAAAGATGAAGATGGAAATAGAAAAAAAGTTACTGAAGTCCTTATGGCGGTGAATAAAGAAACAGGAGAGATTGTTCCGTTAAAAGAATCTGTTCAATATGATCCCGAAGGAGGAAATCTTGAAAAAGGTGATAAATTAAGCCCGGAAGAGTCCCTCGTTTCCCACAATTTAACTCAGTGGAGAAAAGATGTGGATAAAATTTTGTTTGAAAAAGAAAATGCAGACAGGATTCTCTCCGAAGTCTATCCGGTTGCAGGGGGGTACTATCACGAGCTTCAGATGAAAAAGAAAAAATTCAGCGATTTTAGTCCGGCACAAAAAGAGCAGCTTCTAAGTCTTCAGACAGCAAACTCGCACATACATCAGGCAGAACTTCTTGTCCACGGACTTTTTGATAAAGCCTATCAGTATGGAGGGAAGACCAAAGAGGAAAAAGAAGAAATAAAAAACAGGCTTAAAGAGTTCTCGAAAAATTATCAAAAAAATCTTTATGGAGGTTATTCTTTGGAAGAATTAGAAAACTTAAAAGATGAAAATAAAAGAATGGAAGCAATATCTCACAGAAACAACTTGCAAAATCAGTCTTATGCAATTCAGGCTCTTGCAGAAGATTTAAGGTCTCTTAAAAAATATAATATCGGAATGCTTCAGGATCTTGAATCCTTTTCGATAAACAAAGCATCTGACACATTTTCAAATGTAGCAATGTATGCTTATGAGCAAAAGAAAGACAAAGCTCCGGCACTCTCAATTGAAAACTTGTATCAGGAAATGGGTTTTTCTCAGGGTGAAGATTTGAAAAATCTTGTTGTAGCTTCAAGAGAGAAACTTGCCGATAAACTGTCAAAAGAAAAAGGACTTTCAAAAGGAGATGCAGAAAAAGTCGCAGCAAAGTTAATTGGGGTCACTTTTGATGTTGGGCACATGAATATGTCTAAAAAATTTGGATACACCGATGAAGATTTAGTTAAAGAAGCTGAAATAGTTAAAAAGTTTGTAAATAAAGTTCATTTAACGGACAACTTTGGATTTAACGATTCTCATTTGCCGCCAGGGATGGGAAACGTCCCTTTTCGGGCTCTTTTAGAAGCTCTTGGTGAAGAAGGGGCAAAAGCGATAAAGATAAATGAAGTTGGCGGATGGTTCGAGCATTTCAAGTCTTCGCCTTTTCCTCAAATGCTTGAAGCATACGGTTCTCCTGTTTATTCCTCAGGAATTGGTCCTTATTGGTCCCAGGCCGCAGGTTTTCAGCAAAGTTATATGGAAGGTTATGGTCAAATTCTTCCTTCAACAAATTACCAAATGTTTGGCGCAGGGTTTTCACAACTTCCTCAAAGCCTTGGAGGACAGCAGGGTCAGGGCAGAGAAGGAGGAGGAAGAATGGGTGGAGGCGGATTTTAATTCAAGAATATTTAAATACCTGAAAATATATATTGAAATGTAAAGATGGTGAAAAAAAAAGAAAAAAATGTTCCTAAGAAAGAGGTCTCTAAGATGGATAAGAAGGTTTCTAAAAAGGTAAGTTTAAAAATCCAAAAAAACAGTCCAAAAACTTTAAGTCTTAAAACAGATCATGAAATTGCAACAGATTTTGCGGTTAAAGTTTATGAAAAGTTCAAAAAGATAATTAAGTCAATTGTTCTTTTTGGCTCAGTTGAGAAGGAAAAAACAGTTGTCGGGTCAGATATTGATATAATCTTAATTATTGATGACGTTTCCTTGAAATGGGACCCAGAATTAATTTCCTGGTACAGGGAAGAACTTGACAAAATTTTGCAAAGAAATCCTTATTCAGCAAAACTTCATATAAATACAATCAAGCTAAGCACATGGTGGGATGACTTAATGAAGGGAGACCCGGTAGTCTTGAATATTATAAGGAGCGGTTTTCCCGTTTTAGATTATGCAGGGTTTATTGAGCCCTTGAAATACTTAATGCTTCAGGGAAAGATAAAAGGAACTCCTGAAGCGATTTACCAATGCATTCAAAGAGCGCCAATGCACATTGCAAGAAGCAAGGCAGCTGAACTTACAGCAATTGACGGCCTTTATTGGTCAATGGTTGATTCTGCACATGGAGCTTTAATTGCAGCAGGTTATTTTCCCCCTTCACCAGAGCATGTAATGGTTGACTTAAAAGAAGCATTTGTTGACAAAGGATTTTTGAAAATGAGATATGTTGATTGGTACAAGGACCTTTATTATCTTCATAAAAAAATAGATCACAGGGAAATTTCCGACCTTAAAGGAATTGAAATTGATATGTGGCAAAATAGAGCTGAAGAATTTATGAAAGAAATGATTTCTCTTGTTGAGAAGATTGTTAAAGCAAGAAAAGGGTGAAATTTTTACGCTTTTTTACCAAAAAATGAACCTGCGGGGTTGTAAAAAATTGTTTTACTAACTGATTTGTAGGGATCATAAATAGGATCTTTCCAGACATACTTTTCTTCCAAAAGACCATCTTTATTGAAGGTCTTTTCGATTTCTTTTACAGGAACAAGATTTGTATGCATTATTCTAGTTCCATGAGAAGCATCTGGAGATTCTCTTATTTCAAAATTTACTTTATTCTCTTTAAAATTTCCTTCATCGATATAAATGTTATAAAATGGGCGATCCACTCCAAATTCAACATCACTATCCCAATAATTTTTTGGAGTACCATCCCTTGCTAACTCCATCTTTTTTTCTGATAACTTTCTTCCAGTTAAAATCTTAACTAAATTAGAAACTTTATTTGTCATTTTTATTTCTGGTCTTCAGATTTTTTCCCAGGCTCTTTTCCTTCAGGAGCTTTTTTCGGTTTCAGAATTTCCTCAAGTCCGCCGGCAATTCCTTTTTTATGTTCGTCAATTCCTTTTTGAAGCATACCTGCTATTTCATATTGGAAATATGAGGACTGAATCTTTCCGGCATTTTCCTCGTCAAGTTCATGCAGATACTTATTATATTCTTCGCTAATTGGTCCGCTGTAACCCATTTTTTTTGCAAGGTATGAAACTTTTTGAGCACCAACTGAAGAGCCCCAGAATTTTTGAGCATTAAGTTTTAACTGTTCTTTTGTAATTGAGCCGTTTCCTAAAACTGCCTCTCCGAAAAGAGCTTCATAAGCCGTTTGATTTGGAGCTTTACTTGCAGTTTTAAAATAAGTTTGTTCAAAAATATCTTTTCCGAATTTTCCATAATAGTCGGTCTGTTCACCATACTTTGACAACGCGATATACTTTATGAAATCATTTTCAAAGATTTCCTTTTGAGTTTTATAAAAATTTTCCTTCTCTTCTTTAGTAACTTCCTGTTTTTGTTCTTTTCCGTTTGCCATTTTAGTTATAATCCTCCATTAAATTATACCTTTCATCCCAGTTCTCTTTATCTGCAATATTAAGAGATTTATTAAAATTATATTTGGGCTGTGCAGTAATGTAAGGAGTAAGTTTATCTCTTTCATCTTTAAGACTTTCCCAGTTTATTCTTGAAAATTTAGTTGAGAAAGATTGTCCCTTACGAAGACCTATTTTCTTAAATATTTTATCAACGTCTCTTTTTGCTTTTAAATTTATTTTTGCCATTTTATTTTTTAATATCCTGATTCAGACAATATTTCAAACTTTATAAATCTTTCGGTGTGTCGTGTCTATAAAATAGTAACAAAAATTAAGCAATAACACTTGTGGGTTTTTTACCTGTAAATTCGTACTCAGTTCTTATTCCTCCGGGAAGTTTTGGGTTCACTTGATGGATAAGCTTTCTTGCGAACTGAACAGCCTTTTCATTCGGAACTGAAATTATGAAAAGATCTGTTCCGGGCTTAAGAATAGCGGCTTTTCCGACAGATTTCCCAAAAGAAAGCTGCATTCCCGTCTGCATACGGTCAGCACCTGCACCAGTAAGCATTTTGTTTTCTCTTTGAATGTGGTGCGGGAAAGGAACAACTTTAAACGTATACTGCCCACCCAATTCTTCATCAAGTTTTTTATTAATATACTGTCTGCATGATTCAAGAGCATTATGTCTTACCTGAACGTGTTCCGTTGAAACAACTCTCAACACATGCGGTAGTTTTCCTTCACGAGATAGAGATGATTTTCCCATTTCAAATTTTACAATTTTTTGAGGGGGAACTACTTTAATGAATGATTTTTGTCTTTTTCTACTAACTCTTGTAAAGGGGGTTACATGTCTTTTTGAATATGCATTTGCTTTCCTAAGTGTTGCCATTAAGAACTCTCTCCGAATTTTTTAAAATTTTGAATCATCCTTTCAATTTTTGGGAGTGTCCTGTAAGGGGTCAATTCAGATTTAGTTGCAAGGTTAATTAATTCTTTTTTAACTCCCTCATCAGCATACTTAGAAAAAATCATCCTTTTTCTTGAGTTATAATTTGTGTAAACTTTTTTGGTCTTAATCTCTAAACAGGGATAATGCTGAATTGACTCTCCCTTTTCGTCAGAGTATCTGTAAGGAGTACCATAAAATTTATTCAAGAATGTATTAACAAAAAGTTCATTTTCTTTTCTAACTTCCACTTCATTCATTCTATTTTTACCTCAGTTGTTACTGCCTGCCCAGGAAGACCTTTTTCAAATATTGCCCGAATAACACCTTTAGCCCCATGCGACCCTGAAACCTTGCCTTTGATTACTTTTCCGGCAGGAGATTTCCATTCAACTGCTTTTCCAACAAGTTTAGTTGCTTTTTCTTTTGAGTCAACACCCGGAACTTCTATTAAAAAATGCTTTTCGTGAATAACGTGCCTTCCTCTTCTAAACTGGATTACTTTTCCCGTTGCCATATTAAATTATTGAAAAATTGCTTTATAAATTATGCGGTTCTGGAGGTTAAAAATCTTATGAATTAATGCAGATTTACTTCTTTTTTGATGTCACTTTTTCACTCGTTTTTCCAAAACATATATTACTCTTCCGACAAACTGGTTTTCCCGGTATTCTGGAATTTCATACTTTAATTCATAGCCGGTTTTTTCAAGTATTTTTTCAATATTGCATTTTAACCTTTCTTTTCCGATTCTGATATATGGAGAGCTAAAAACAATTCTTCCTGAAATGTTCCCCTTAAAGTTATTAATGACCCCAATAATTAAATTTTCAAAAGATTCAAGGGTCTTTTTTGCTTCATTTTTTGTTGGCATCTTTTTAAGGGTTTTTCCAAGGTCTGGCTCAGTTGCGATTGCACTTCCCTTTTCTCCCCCAACTTTTGTCGAATCAGAATTGAGCAATTTATAATTTTCTTTTTTAAATTTAAACCATTCAAGGTTTTGTTTTGCCCCGTTAATTGCATCTTTATCCTTGTCAATCCCAATAACTTTAATTCCCAAAAGAAGAGCCTCAGAAAGAAGAACTCCAATTCCGCAAAAAGGGTCAATTAAAGTCTCATCTTTTTTTACCTTTGACAAATTAATTAAAATTTTTGAGAGCCTTGGGGAAATAGCAAGAGACTCGCGCCTCACTGGTTTTTCCATATCCCTTTCTTCCATTTTAGAGTAGTCAGGGTTTTGAGTGATTTTCCCGAAAAAAGTTTTTCCTTTCCCGTCAAAAATAAAGAATTCCTCATCAATTAATTTTGAAGAAGGAATCTCAAGTTTCCCTCCGCTTTGAAGGTCGACGTTTCTCGTTAAGTGCTTTAATGTTGCTTTCAGTTTTTCTTTTTTAAACCTGGCTTTTAAATAATCCTGAAATTCATCAAAATTTTCTGAAAAACTCCAAAGAGCGTAATTTAGTTTATTCTCAGTTCCCGAATATAAGTTAATTTTATCAAGGTCTTTTTCTAATTCTTTTATATTCACTTCAGAAATAACTTCCCCTATTGCAACAACTCCACCAAAAAAGCGAATTGAATTCAGAGGCAGGGGATGTGTTAATTCGACTAAAAGTCCGTTTCCATTTTCCTCCGAGTTCAAAATTTTGTTTTCCTCTTTCTCAAAATACGAAAAAACTTCGGCTTTTGAGAGAATGGCATTTCTTCCAAGTACAAAAAGATATTTCATAGGACACAAAGAAAAATCAAGTTTTTAGAAGTTTTGATTCACCTTCGATTTCGTGATATTTTTAAATCCAGTCTGCATATTATTTAAATGCTAAAAAGAAAAGAGGCTGGAAAAGGCATAAAGCTTTTGACGTTAAGCACTTCTATAAGGTGGCTTGGTTGGGGTTTTGGGGAGGCTTTTATACCGATATTTATTCTTTTATTTTCGTCAAATTTTCTTGAGACGGGGATTCTTGCCTCTTCATACTACCTCCTTTTCTTTTTGTTTCTCCCAATTTCAGCATATCTTGCGGATAATTTCAAAGTTAAAAATATGATTCTTGCGTCAATGATAATTTACCTTTTTATAGGGTTGGGCTATTTTTTTGCTGGTGTGACCGGGGCAGTTCTGTTTATTGTTCTTTCAAGGAGTCTAAACGGAGTTTCATTTTCACTTGACCAGATAGGAAGGGAGTCTTACTTCATGAGGCACTCTCCAAAAGGAAAAGTTTCAGAAGCTTTCGGGCGTTTTGATTTTATAACAAACTTGTGGTGGATACTTGCGGTTTTCGTCGGGCTTTTCCTTGTGGAGTTTGTTAATATTAAAATTCATGAACTCTTATTCTTAATTGTTCCAACTTCACTTATCTCATTTTTTATAATTTTGAAGCTAAGAGAAAAAAATAAAAAGAAGAAGGTTAAATTTTCTGTAAAAAAAGCTTACCTCAAATTTTTTAAAGAGATTAAAAATTTTAATAGAGGTCTAAGGCTTATTGCATTCCTCACTTTTGTTTTCTTAATTTTTTGTTCAATTATTTATTTATTTTTCCCAATTTCATCCTATCTGGAAGGAAATGGAATTGTCAGTTCAGCCATTTTGGCACTTGTTTATTCAATCCCTTTTATATGGGGAGCCCGTTTTGGAAAAATTGTAGACAAAAAGAAGGATAAAGTATATTTATTTGGAGGAGTTTTCCTAATCTTAATTTTACTTTCAATAGCCTACTTCAAAAGTTATATTATTCTTTTAGTAGTCATGCTTTTTTCAAGTGCTATTTTTGAACTTTTGTCTCTTGCAAGAAGGGGATTAATTGCAAGGCTGGGAGACAGAACCCATCTTGGAGAAATTGATGGCTCATTAAACGGAATTGCAGCGCTTGGGGCAATATTAGGACCGATTTTATTTGGGTTACTGATTGATTTATTCGGGATGAAAACGGGTTACACGATAATTGCAGGATTAACCCTGGTATCCCTTGTTGTTTTTATCGTAAAAAGAAAGCATCTTAAGGGTTAAAAGCGAAATTTTTAAAACCTAAAATTAAAAAACAATCTCGAAATTTCCGTATTCTTTTTTTAGAATGTCAAACACTTTTGAATTAACTTCAACATCTTCCTTTTCTTTTTGTTCTCCTAACGCCTTTTCAAATTCAGGCAGGTCAGTTTCTTCAATTTTTTCCGAAACTTTCTTTATTTTGTTTCCATCAAAAAGGAAAGTTTTGCCTCCGGCGTTAACAATTTCAATTTTTTTGTCTTTTGTTTTCAAAATCATTTTTCCCTTGCTCAATTGCACAAGCTCTTTTCTTTGAATGAATTCAGTTAAGTCTTTAAGGAGTATATCTGCGTCTTTTCTTACCCTGTCAATTTTATGGGCATCTGCTTTTTCCTTTTTAAATTCTTTTTTTGTCCTGATTATGTCTTTTAAAATTCTTAAATGCTGGTTTGTGAATTTGGATTCTTTAACATACTTTTTTTCAAATTCCTGAACCAAACTTTCAGGGGACTTTTTTCCAAGAATGTTCTTTAAAAGATCCATCACGTCATCATAAACCTGTTGAACTGTTTTTTCCTGAAACTTTTTCTCAATTTCTTTTCGCAGTTCTTTTAAACGCCCTATAAATTCTTCAGTTTGTTTAAGAAGTTTGTCAATTTCTGAACCTGAAATCTCTTTTATTTTCTCATGCTCATATTCAGCCCATGTTTTTACGACTTTTTCAAGGAAGTCAACATATTTCTTTTCAATCATGTTTTTATCCAGAAATTCCTTTTTAAATTCACTAACTAATTCTTTTTTCGCATTTTGAGGAGGTCTTCCGTTAAGCATAACAATTGCCTGAGCGGGAGTTGTCACACCCCAGAAGATATTTGTGAACACTTCAGAGAGAAGAGTCTTTTTGCTTCTTGAAATAACCCCGTCCCCCATGCTCATAAACATGTCAATCGCTTCAGGGCTGGGTTTTAACTTGCCCATTCTAAGAAGTGCCTTCCATGGCATGAAAGTTCCACGGTCGTATATAGGAACCCCGTCACGAATAAAAGTAAACATTACAGGATGGGCATCTTTTACAGCATCCCAAAAGTCAGTCAATAAATAAATTTGGGGTTCAAGTCTGTTTTTAACACCGGCAATTTGCGTTGCTTCTGCAACATATTGGTAGATTATCCCCCTAAGTCTTTCAAGGAGTTCCCTTCTTGGCATTCTTTTTACATCAGTGTCATTAATTATGACAAAAACATCAACATCACTTGTTTTAACTGCATCACCCCGAATTAAACTCCCCCCAATAACGTAGCTAACTACATACTTTTCAAATTTCTGAAGGACAAGGGATTTATGAATTTCAGAAACTCGAAGAGCCCCAAGTATCCCTTTGTCATATAGGGGGTAACTCATGGCAATTGCGCTTGAAAGTTCAAACTTTTGGTCCATGCAAATCTCCCAAATTTCAGATGGAGTAAAAACATGGACCCAGACTTTCTCTTTTGACTTTTCAATTTCTTTAATAAGTTCCTGTTTTATTTTGGGGATTTCTTTTGATTTTTCATCCGGGACAATTAATTGAATGTGAACCGAGTCTTTTGATTCTTTTGGAGCCTCTTCTTCTTCAATAAATTTGGGAATTGACTGAGGAGGAAGAATTCCAAAAGCAAGAATATACCTGAATTTTTTAAGGGCAAAAGCTTTTAACTTTTCAATCTCTTTTTTTGTTTTCTCAAATTTTTTCTTTTCTTCTTCGGGATTTGGAGAATTATTTGGAATTTTGGGTTTAGAGTAGTTTAGATTCATTCCTGGAATAGAATCGGTGTTTTCGGCCATAACCTAGAAACATAAAACTTATTTATAAAAGTTTGGGGAATACTTTTCAGCAATAGTCCTTATTCTTCTTCGGAATTAATAAAGGTTATTTGCGCTTTTGAAATTTTCCTGTAAACATCAAGTTCAGGGAGCTTTTTTCTTAAATCAAAAATTAAAAGGTTTAACCCTTCCCAAAAAAGGAACCATCCGGCAGGTTCAGAAAGAACACCTAAAAATTTGATTAAGTAGGTTACACCATCGTCAGCAAGTAAAAAAGTTGCAAGTGCCATAAACGCAAGGCCGAAGAAAAAGAAAAGTAAGCCCTGACCTATAAGCTCCCGTTTTGATTTTTCGAGGCTTAAAAGGTGTATTTTAAAATGTCTTCTTATTCTTTTTTTTATTATCTTTTCTTTTCTTGAATCTCTTTCTTTTTTTGGAATAATAAAAGTAAGTTCAACATTCTCTTCCCTTGCTTCCTTACTTTCCCTGTTTATTTCCGAAAGAAGGTCTTCAGACAAAAGTTTTCTTGAGTAAGGTCTCGAGTCAAAATCCGAAAAAATGGATTCATAATCATCAATCCAAAGACCTATCTCAGAAGTTTTCTCAGTATCACCATTTTCATCCATTTATTTAATAAGTAAAGCGGATTTTTAAACCTAATTTTTCCATGGATTTTCATCAGCGGATGGACCGTAAATTGAGGGAACAGGAATCCCATTTAACCGCATGTAAACACTAAGTTGACCCCTATGATGAACAAGATGATTAATTGAAGAACTTATGCTTTCTCTTTTTGAGGAAGTGTCAAGAGTTTGCCCTTCATTTTTTAATAAAAACACTTCGTTTAAGTCTTCATCCTCAACTTTTTTAAGAAGTTTTTTTAATTCGAGGCAATTTTTTTCAAAGTGTTTTACTAAATCTTTGGTCGTATTTATTTTAATCTGCTCAAAAGATGCAAAGTCAATTTCCCCTTCTTTTAGGATAAAAACCATCCATCTTGGAATGTCCGCAATAGTAAAACTAAGGTCCCCCATCTTCATTGATTTTTCGTGAGGTTTCCAGTCGTACATTTTATCTATTGGAATTTTTTCAAGGCATTTTCTTGTTGCAGATTCTTCTGCCTCAAGTTCTTTTAAAAATATTTCACCGAGTGTTTGTTCTGTCATTTTAAGGTATTAAAAATAAATGATGGCAAATTTTAAGCTTGACTAGTACTTTTTACCACAACTAAGCCTTGAATGAAGATTTACTTTTCCATGAATTTCGTTACATCAAACCTGACTGCCAAATATCTTATTGGCTTTCCCTTTTTATTTAATATGGGCACTATAGAAGTATCCAGCCATATTCTTTTGCCCTTTTTTGTAAAGTCTTCCACAGTTCCTTTCCAGATTTTCCCCATAGTGGCCGCTTTAAAAATGCCTTTAAAAAATTCTGGATGATGTGTTTTAGAATTGAGTATTCTGTGGTTCTTGCCAATTATTTCCTTTCGCGAATAGCCCAAGGCATTAACAAATTCATCATTGGCAAAAAGAATATTGCCCTCCAAATCTGTCTCACTAATTATAGCGGATTTAAGAAGAGCTTCACACCTAAATCTCATTAAATTGTCATTCTCCCCCAATTTTTCCATCTCAAAAAACTTAAACTTTAGATTTTAAATTAGAGGTGTCTAAAAAAATACAACATAAAAATGGTCATGGATGGATTGACCTAAATGAGACAGTTGTTTTATGCTAGATAATCTTTTAATCTAAGAAATCTTAAAGTATTTGTGATTGAAAAGATAATAGTTGGAAAATCAAATATTGAAGGAAAAGGGGTTTTCGCAACAGAAGAGATAAAAAAAGGTTCTATTATTTGCATCTTTAAGGGGAAGTATGTCTCTATTGACGAACTAAAAAGAAAATATAATTCCGGGGAGACTAGACTTGATGACCCTTTTCAAGTAAAAGATAGTGGGTACCTCTTGCTTGAAGAACCTTATTTGCTAATAAATCATTCCTGCTCTCCAAATTCCGGAGTTAGAGAAATTTCCACACTCGTGGCTATACACGATATAAAAAAGGATGAAGAAATAACTTATGATTATTCTACAACTGAATGGAGTGACCCGGTTTTGTGGGGGACTAATTGGAGTGAGAAGTGGCACATAGATTGTAAATGCAAGTCAGAAAAGTGCAGAAAGGTAATAACGGAATTTCCCTTATTACCGGATGAATTAAAAAAAGAATATTTCAAAAAAAGAATCATCCCCTTGTTTATTCTTAATAAAATTAAATTGGAAACTTATCTATAGATAATTAAAAACATGGTCCATGGAGGAATCGGACCTCCGCCTTCTCGGTGTAAACGAGATGTTCTACCATTAGACTAATGGACCAAACATAAAAAGAGTGCTTTCTAGAGTTTTAAAATCTTTTGAAAACAAAGGGGTAAAACTGGAAAACTTTATAAATGAAAAAATTTTCATACAAAGATGAAAAAAGCAGGTTTAACCATATCAGGCTTAACCATATCAATAGTAATAATTGCAGTTTTAGTTGTTGGGTTAATAATTTTCCTTGGGTCATCAACTTCTTCATCAGGAAATATGATTCAAAACAATCCTCCTACAGGAGGAACTCTTTCAGCTCAAACAATTTCTTTAACTGAACTTTCAACCCATAACTCAAAAGGCGATTGCTGGGTCGCTTATAACGGAGAAGTTTATGATTTAACAGAATGGCTCCCGATTCACCCTGGGTCATCTGCAGCAATAGAGCCATATTGCGGAACTGCTGAGGAATTTGAAAATGCTTTTGAAGGCCAGCATGGGACTTCAAAAGTTGAAACACTTAAACAAATGGGAACCTATAAAGGTGAGTTGGAATGAATCTTGAAAAACTAAAAAGATATTCTCCTCTCGTTCTTAGACTGGCAATTGTTTTAATCTTTTTATGGTTTAGCATAACTCAACTCACAAATCCTGAAGGCTGGACAAGAATGATTCCGGGGTATGCATCTGTCACGGCTTCCCCGTTAACACTTGTCTACATAAATGCAATTTTTGAACTTATTCTTGCACTTTTACTTCTTTTTGGATTTAAAACAAGAATTGTTTCAGCACTTCTCACTCTTCACCTTCTTCATATTGTAACTATTCTTGGATACGGAGCAGTTGGAGCAAGAGACTTTGCTTTAGCGGTTGCAACCCTTTCAATATTTTTCTATGGTCCTGATGAATTTACAATTGACCATTTAATGAAGAAGAGAAATAAAAAGATTTAATCAAATTTTATTAAATTTTTTCATAAGTTCGTAATAAACAAGGGCTTCATCCCCTATCTTCAGAGATTCAAGTCTATCTAGGTAAAAATCAAGTCTTTCAATTCTGTTTTCATCATGGAAAGTCCTTCTAGAAAGGGCAGGAAGAGTGGGATAATTTGCAGGGTTTTCATCAACTAAAATTACCGGGATGTCAAGAGCATATGCAACACCCATAAAATAAAGAGCTTTTTTATTATCATAATTTTTTCCTTTGTCAAAATTAACAATCATTAAGTCAGTTTGACTGAATTTTTCAAGTTGGTTTACCTTTAAACCATGCTCAATCTTTTTTCCTTTGTTTTTTAGTTTAACAATTTGTTTTGTTATCCCCAAAACATTTCCTTCAACATAAACATTTTCATAATTCTCTTTTTCAAAAGGATTGTTCCTTGGAATCACTTTCGAATGTTTTGAGATAATTGGCTCTTTTTCAAGAAGGCTATATGCTTCTTCTTTATCTGAGAAATAATAAGAAGAAATGTCTTCAAGAATTCTTTCCTTTTCCATCTCACTTTCATCAATCGTGATTATTGCATTTCCCATCGCTCTTGCCCCTCCCAGTTCTCCATAAGAGGTCGTTCCAGCAGAGGTTCTTCCTTTAGGGATATAGACAATTGAAGAAGGCGATTCCATGGAAGACTTCATGTCAGTGTAAACTGTTTTGGACATTGAAGATTGAGGGTTGTTTTTAGGATCTTTCCAGTTAAGATTTGGAAACTTGAGAGTAAAATCCTCCCTCCAATCAGGATTTGTGAATGCTCCAATGAGATAAATTCCTTCTTTTTCCTCTTCCATTTAAGAGATAAAATTTTTTCATTTATAAAGAAACTGTTTAATTAAAATATATCTTCAAAAATGCGCGAGCCGAAGTTCTCCCTCTCCTCGCCCGAATCTCGTGATTGATTTTCTCTTTTGAAATGCGCGAGCCGAGATTCGGACTCGGGTCACAACCTTGGCAAGGTCGCATTCTGCCACTGAACTACTCACGCATAAATTTAGTTGTTGACTTGCATTTAAAAGATTAATTATTTCTTAGAAAACAATGTTTCCGTAAACTTTATATTATAATTTTTATTTAATACTTTATGGCATTAGATGGACATGGACTGCATCACTTTCACTTGAGGAAGAGAATCCATTCAAAAGGGGAAGTTTATCCAAATCCGAATAAAAAAATAAGGGTGCTTGACAAAATAATCTACATTGTCGGAATTATCGGACCAGCAATGCTTCTCCCGCAGGTTATAAAGATTTTCACTTCTAAAAACGCAGAGGGCGTTTCTTTCTTTTCTTACGCTTTCCTAGCGATTTTTTCTATAATCTGGCTTTTGTATGGGATAGTTCACAAAGAAAAGCCAATAATTATAACAAACGCTCTCTGGATAGTTTTTCACTTGCTTGTTGCAATTGGGGTTTTAATATACGGAAAAGGGTTTTTGTAAGATGATAATTGATGCACACGCGCACCTTGACTTTTTACCCGAAGAAAAATTAATAGAAATAGAGAAAGATAAAAGAATAAAATATGCAGTCACAAATTCAGTTAACCTGGATTCATGCAAAAAGAATCTTGAAATTTCAAAAAAGTTTTCAAAAATAAAATTTGCATCGGGTCTTTATCCGGAAGATGATTTAACTTTGAAAAAATATGGAGACTTTGAAGAGTTTGTTCTTAAAAATAAGAAAGAAATTATTGCAATTGGGGAAATTGGAATTGACAAAACAGAAAAACTCGACTTCGAATTTCAAAAAGAAGTCTTCATCAAGCAATTAAACCTTGCAAAAAAGCTAAGCTTCCCGGTGATTATTCACACAAGAAAAGCCGAAAAAGAAGCTCTTGAGATTCTTGAAAATTATAAAGATAAGTTAAAGGTCCTCCTGCATTGCTTTTCAGGAAACTTTAAACTTGTTAAAAAGGGAGTTGAACTGGGTTTTTTCTTTTCTATCCCGGCAAATGTTGTAAGAAGCGAACACTTCCAAAAAATGCTTGAAATAATCCCAAAAAATAAAATATTAACAGAAACAGACTCTCCTTATCTCTCCCCATTTCCTGAAAAGAAGAATGAGCCTGCTTTTATCTCTGAATCTCTAAAAAAGATTTCAGAAATCTGGAAAATTCCGGAAGAGGAAGTTGAAAAGCAGATTCTAATAAATTTTGAGGAATTTTTTTAACCCAAACTATCCATATAACTGGGAAGGTTTCCAGCGTCATTCATTCTTCCCCTTTTAGAGGGTTTTGAAGCAATTATGTCGTCAATTCGGAGTATCATTGTTGCAACATCAGTTGCAGAGTCTATTGCCTGGAACTTTATTTTTGAAGGTTCAATAATTCTTGAATTTAGCATGTTTTCAATTTTGTTTGTGAATAAATTAAGCCCTGCGTTTAACTCCCCGGAATCATGCTTTCCTCTGAGTTCAGTCAAAATATCAATTGGGTCAAGTCCAGCATTTTCAGCAAGTGTAAACGGGATAAATTCAAGGGCATTTGCATATTCTTCAACAGCGAGCCTTTCCCGTCCCGAAAGAGTCTGTCCAAATTCTTTTAGCCTTTTTGAGAGTTCCATTTCAATTGCCCCTCCCCCTGGAACAACAAGACCCGTTTCAATGGAGCTTGCAATATCAAGTAGTCCGTCAACAAGCGCCCTTTTTATTTCATCAACAACATGAATAGTTCCCCCATGAATTAAAATTGTGAATGCCTTTGGATTTTTGCATCCGTTAATGTATGTCATGGATTCCCCCCCTTTTTTTATTTCCTCTACAGTTCCTGCTTCCCCAAGGATTGAAGAGTCAATCTCATTTATATTTGAAACAATTTTTGATTCTGTTGCTTTTGAAATTTTGTCAATATCATCTTTTGCAACCCTTCTGCATGAATAAATGCCTGCTTTTGAGAGGAGGTATCTTGCAAAATCATCAATTCCTTTTTGGCAAAAAATGGCATTTGCTCCGCTTGAAACAATTCTCCCGACCATAATCTTGATTGATTTTTCTTCTTCATCTAAAAAGTTTTGAAGTTCTGAGTGGCTTGAAATAGAAATTTTCGTTTCAATTTCAGGGCTTTTTAGTTCGATAGGGA
The DNA here is from genome assembly GCA_030699005.1 of archaeon. GTDB lineage: Archaea > Nanobdellota > Nanobdellia > Pacearchaeales > GW2011-AR1 > GW2011-AR1. Next base: position 7,456 of record JAUYLQ010000020.1, on the reverse strand, counting down.
AATCAATAAGTAAAATCCTTGCATTTTCAATGATTCTGGGCATATCTTTTGAGATCCTCTCTTTGTCAATTATGATTCCTTTAATGAGCTCTGTATCTTTTATTCCCTCTCCAACGACTTTTTCAATTTTGATGTCCTCCGCATCAACTTTATTCTTGATTTGGGCCAGTTGAACCGCTTCAACTAAAATTTCAGAAAACCTTTCTTTTTCTTCTTCTGCACCTTTTCCGGTCATTGCAGTCATTGCAATCTGCTTTAAAACCTCCTTGTTGTCGGGAGTAATTTTAAGTGAAATTTCATTTAAAATTTGGTGAATTTTTGCCTGAGCCATCCTATACCCCTTAACGATTACTGTTGGGTGAATTTTTTGGTCAAGAAGTTTTTCGGCATTTTCAAGAAGTCTTCCCGCAATCATAACTGATGTTGTTGTCCCGTCTCCAACTTCTTTTTCCTGAGTTTTTGCAATTTCAACCATCATTTTTGCAGCAGGGTGTTCAATCTGCATTTCATCAAGGATTGTAACTCCGTCATTTGTAACAATTATTTCATTTGTAGGGCTGACAAGCATTTTATCCATTCCTTTTGGTCCGAGTGTCGTCTTTACAATCTCGGAAACAAGCTTAGCGGCAAGAATATTATTTCTTTGAGCATCCCTGCCAAGAGTTCTTTCAGTCCCTTCAGAAATTAAATCAAATTTTTTACTCATTGAAATGAAAACCGTGAGGATTATTTAAAGATTATTACGTTATAAAAATTTATATAAAGGGAGAAAATTTTTAAATTTATAATGAGAAAAACGCTTAATGCACTTTTGCTTACAACGACTATTTTTTTTGGGGCAAATGGATGCAGGGAAATTCCAACAACTCCTGAAGCTGAATTTACCAAGGAGAGAATTAGGCTCGAAAGATTTATTCCCGTATCGGTTGATACGAAAAATGGGGACTTTAACGTAGTTTATGTTAAGAGAAAAAGCGGGGGTCTTTTTAATGAAGACTCCGGGATTCTTCTAATAATGCACCTTCCTGACAGTACGTGGAAGAATTATGAAGTAAACGTAACAGACAAGAAAATGCTTTGGTTTTCTAAGAACGGCGTAACGAAAGATTATTCAGAAAATGACCCTTCTTTGGTTTTAAGGTATATCGGGAAATTTGTTTGTGAAGCTTATCTGATAAAACAATAAACAGAAGAATATTTAAAATAAAAATTCATAATAAAATCATGTCAGAGCAGGATGAGGTGTATTCAAGCAAGATTTCTTACAAGGGTTACTTCAGTTTTAAGGACTTCTATGCGTTTTGCTACAACTGGCTTGCTGAAGAAGCAGGACTTGACGTTGCAGAAAATGAATATGGGGAAAAAATTTCAGGACCGTCAAAAAGCATTGGTTTTAAATGGGGATGTACAAAAGAGGTTACTGATTACTTTCAGTTTGAAATAAAACTTGATTTCAAGGTTGATGGACTTACAGAGGCCGAGATAAATAAAGGCGGGGTAAAAATAAAAACAAACAGCGGTTCAATATCTGTGAAACTAAAAGCATCTCTTGTAAGAGATTATGAGGGAAAGTTTGAAACTTCAGGAAAAATGAAAATTTGGAGGGGAATTTACGAAAAGTGGATAATCTCGCAAAGGGTTGCCGAATTTGAAGACAAGCTTTCGGGAATTGCCGAAGGATTCCTAAGTCAGGCCAAAGCATTTTTGGATTTAGAAAGTGCAGACAAATAAAAAAATTCCAAATAAATACATAGCATAAAACTATAATTAAATTTATAAACTAAACTCCTAAATAATTTCATGGAAAAATTAATTCTCTCTTTTAACGGAAATAAGTTCAATCAATATTTAATAACTCCTAAGGATGTTAGAAAAAGTGTTTTTGCCGACGGGTTTGAGGGTTGTGTTGACCATATAATAAGTTTTCCGGGGGAAGTTGAAGTTTCTTTTGATTTGGATTCAGGACAAAATAAATTTAGTGAAGAGCAAAGAAGAATCTTAAGAGAACTTGCAGAAGTCCACAATAAACTTTTAAATTCAGGTCTTAACATTAAAAAGGTTCATTCAAAAGCAAAAGAACCAGTTCTTGCAATTTAAAATTAATAAAAATTATTCAGCATAATTATCGTATAATTATCAAAAAACAAATATAGAAATATTTATATATAAATTCTCATCATTCTTTATATGAAAAAGGTGAACAAGATATATTTTCTTCTAGTTCTTGGGATTCTTCTCATGCAACCAGTGCTCGCAATTGACCTTGATGTTCAGCAAATAAGTGAGAACGAAGTAATGATTATTGGTCTTCAAAATCCCGCGATTTTTGAATTGAATGTTACAAATAACGGACCAAGCGATCAATTTACATTTTATACTTTTTTCGGAACTGGTCTTGAACCCAAAACCCCCGTTGCAATAAAGTCCGGCGAGTCAAAAATCGTTGAAATAAGGGTATACCCGAGGGATGATTCAGACCTTTTAGGATATGTGACTTTCAAATATTTTATTCAGGGGCAGGACAGGACTGAAGTTGAAAAAAGTTTGCTTGTCAACATAATAAAGCTTGAAAATGCTTTTGAAATAGGAGCAAATTCAATAGACCCGGAATCAAGCTCGGTGAATGTTTACGTTCATAATCAGGTGGATTTTAGATTTCAAAACTTGAAGGTGCATTTCAATTCGCCATTTTTCGATTTCAGCGAGGTTGTGGAGTTGGCTCCATATGAGAGGGAAAACTTTGATGTAAGACTTGAAAAAAGTGATTTTGCAAAATTAATGGCAGGGTTCTATACGTTGAATGCTTACTTTGAATTAGAAAATGTCACGGGAAATGTAATCGAGACTATTGACTTTCTTGAAAAGAATATTGTTCTAGAAGAGGAAAATCAGTTCGGTTTGATAATTTCAACAGACATAATTAAAAAAACAAATGAAGGAAATACGATAGACGGAGCCGAAATTTCAGTAAAAAAGAATATCCTCTCAAGAATGTTCACAACCTTTTCACCTCAGCCGGATTTAGTTAAAAGAGAAGGTCTTGGAGTTACATATTTCTGGAATGAAAACTTGAACCCGGGAGAATCATTCGAGGTTGAAGTAAAAACTAACTGGCTTATTCCATTTTTAGTTATTATTCTCGTTGTTTTGACTGTTATTTTTGCAAGGAAATATTCAAAAACAGATTTAGTCTTAAGAAAAAGGGTAGGGTTTCTTAATGCAAAAGGCGGAGAATTTGCCCTTAAGGTGATGATATCAGTAGAATCAAAGAAGTTTATAGAAAATGTTAAAGTGTTTGACAGGCTCCCCCCTCTTGTTAAAATCTATGAAAAGTTCGGTGGAGAACTTCCAAAAAGATTCAACAAAACAAAAAAGGTTTTTGAATGGGAGTTTGGAAGTCTTGAACCCGGTGAGAAAAGATTTTTGTCTTATGTGATATATTCAAGAGTTGGAGTTCTTGGAAGGTTTGCCCTTCCTTCAACCTTTGCAACTTTCACAAGAGAAGGAAAGTTAGAAGAAGTTTCATCAAACAAAGCTTATTTCCTCGCCGAACAAAAAACTAAAGAAGATAATTAATTGTGCTCTGTCGAGATAATTTTCTCGCCCCCTAGGATTTAATTAGGTTTATAAATTTCATATCCTATTTTTATAAGTGAAAATTAAAACTAAACGGGGTGTACTTTCTAAGTTTTTTTTACTTACTTTGATTTTATTTTTTGTTTCGACTTCTCTTTCGGAAATCTCTGCAATTTCCGAGGACCCACAAGTTCTTCAAAATAATCTGTTTCAAGTTAAAGATAATCTTCTCCAAGGCATAAATTCTCCCGATAGGGATTTTTCAACAGAAGTTTCTCTTATTTATTCATTTTACCGAATAAAGGTCGAAGAATGGGGGAATCACTTGAACGCATTCTTAGATACTCGTGGATTTATTATGAGTTTACCTATTAGTGCCTCTGAAAGAGATTCTATTTTGGGGTCTTTTTATGTCGGGGCATTGGGAGACATTCAATATGAAAAAGAGGATGAATACCATAATTTTTATAGTGAATTAGTTAATTTCACAAACGAAAGCGAAGTTTTAAAAAATTATTTTGACTTAGAAAGTCAAAGGAAAGATGGTTTTGGATATCTTAAAGAAAAAATTCTTACTGTTTCAAATGGAGACCTTTCAAAAGCATTATATGAAGAAGATTCAATAAAAAGTCAATTTGCTAGTCAAATATACCTTATACTTAGTAATTCTAAAGAGGTCTCGCGGAGTGAAGAAGAGGTCTCTATTTCTAATTTTAAATTAACCTCTTCCTATAAAGCCCTTATCCTTTTTGAGGACCTCTCTATAACTGAAAAAGATGGAGGACTAGAGATAAGGCAGGATCCAAATCAGCTTTCACAAAAAAAAGTCAATCTTATACTCTCTCTTGTTGGAGAATCTGCTTACCAAGACAATATTCCCTATGCTTTGGGATTATTAGATAATCTTGAGAAGATATTAAAAAATAATCTTTATGAAGAAATAAATCAAAATCTTAAAAGTGAGGAAGAGGCATATTCAGCACTTGCTTTATTTAAGTTGATTAGTGATTACAGAAGTGCAATTTCTTATGAAGAGTTTAATAAAATTAAAATGGATTTATTAGGAAAAGAGAATAAGATTAACCTTTTGCTTTGGGAGAGAAAAGGATATCTGGCTAAATTTGGGGATCTGCCTTCAGAAACGCCTGAAGAGATAATGGATAAATATGCTGCAGCAGTTTTAATGGGGGGTTTTGGGAAGGATATCCTTAATTCAATTGGGGCTTTTGATGAAGCGAAAGAATTTTTATCTGAATTAAAAGAGGGAAACAAAAGAACTTACAAAGGGATTTATGCAATTCAAATACTTGCTGGTTTGGGAATTGACCCTGAAGTAATAAGGGCATGGATAGATGATACACTAACTCCAGAACAAGAAGAGGAGTTCGTTAATACTCTTTTATTAAATAGTGATTTACAAGAAGAAATTCCGGAGGGGGATATATTAGAAAGAGATTTTGAGATTCAAACCCAAGGGGAGATTAACCGAGGAACTGTTAAGGGGAGCAATTATTTCTTTTATTCTTCAGAACAAAATGAAGTTTTTGATTTCCTAAGAGAAAATAAGGAGTATGCTAAGGAAGCGTATTATTCTTTTCAGTATAGCGGGTATATAAAATTCCTTACTGGTGAAGAAAAGATTCCTTTTGATTCATTAAATTATGGTCTTTCAAAAGAAAATACTTTTCTATACTTTATACACAAAGATGTGCTTGAAAAAAAATTAGAAAACCTAAAGTTTAGTGGATTGAGTTCTTCTTTGAACAAGGTGGATGATATGATTAGCCCATTATACTTATCTTTAACTCTGGCGACTTCAGGAGTGGGTTCCTCGACGGATTTTAGCACTCTTTTTTTAACTGTCGGAACAAATGTTGCAGTGGATTCTTCCACACTCATAACTTTAATTACGATAGATGATTTGTTTAAGACAGATTATGAAGACAATTTTATCGCCGGATTTGCCACATCTAGTATCTACCAAATAGTAGCTTTGAAGAATATTGCAAGAGCCATTCAATCTGGATCAAGTTTCGATAATATCGTGAATGTATTGGGACCAGAAAAACTTGAAAAACTTGGTCTTAAAAAGCAAAGAATTGTTATGACAAGTGATTTAAAAAAATTCTTCTCAGAAAGACAGATGCAAGCAATAAAGGATGATTATTATGGAGTTTTGGGAATTTCGAGAACTGCTTCGGAAAAAGAGATAATAGCAAATTACAAAAAGAAAGCCATAGAATATCACCCAGACCTTCATCCAGAGAATCCTTTTGCCACACAAGAAATGCAAAAGATAAATAATGCTAAAGATGTCCTTGCAGATTATTCCTCAAGATCTAGTTATGATGGTTTACTTGAGAAGTATCGTTCAGTGAGGTTGTATTCTTCGTCAATTCAGCTTATTGATCCAAATGGAAATTTGATCAGAACAAAGGAAAGTTTTTTGAGTTACTTGGACGGTTTAGATCCAAAAAAACAAATTCCCTTAGTAGAGGGATCAGAAATTACAGTTCCTTTTGGAAAAGAGCTAGGAATAATAGACAATTCTGGAAAATTAAGGACAGCTTTTTTTAGTAAGGCTCTTCCGGATAGGAAAGTGGAAATTTTTTACCGAGGGCAAAAAAAATCAATAAACCTTGATTTAATTGCCAATTGGAATCCCGAAATAAAGAATCTTCTAAGATCCAAAAAAAAAGATTTTTTAACTTCGGCAAGAGAAAAATTAAATCAACTTTTTTCAATAACCCCTAGGAAAGAAGAATTATCAAAAAGGCAGTCTATTTTGAGAGGAAAACTCAAAGAAAATCTTTTAGTCGAATTGGATTACCTAAAAAATTCTGGAAGGGAATTTGATCCTGAAACTGGCAAGATGTTAAGAAGATATTCTGGGAAAGGGACAGCTTCCGAATACTTGGCAAGAATTGGGTACTATAAGTCCGGGGATCAGGATTGGCTTTATGGAAGGGGAGAGGTTAGAGATAGAGTAACATTAAAAAATGGAAATTCTGCAATATACAAAATTCATATAAGTTCTGACTTGGATAGTTATGAGGTTGTTCTTCTTTCAATGTCAAAAACGCTAAGAGATTTGAATGTCCTGCATAAAACCTCCCCGGGAATTTATTATTCAAACCCAAGTTCTCGTTCAAGGCAGCATGGAAAAATTATTACTGCTTACACTTCTAGTCCTGAGGACGTGGCCGTGATTGTCCAGCAAGCAAAAAGAATATCTGAAACTTATGGGGTCAAGGGAATTAGTATCGGCGAATTCAATAGAAGGGGGGCAAACCTCAAATACGAATTGGCAATTCCCGGTACGAATAACATGGTTTATTACACTATTGAATCTGTAGGAGAGAATGTTTTAGGGTATTCTAAACGGGGGTCTTATATGAAGAGATATTGGGGACAGGGGCCACTTGATAACATTTATTGGAATGGTCTTCCCCCAGAATTAAGGAATGTTCCTTAAAATTTTCATAAACTCTTTTCTGCGTCTTGAATCTTAAACCCAAACTCAACCAATAATCTTTTAAATTACAAAACGCCCCTATAAATATTAACTCCCGGAAATGAAAGTTACGGGTGTTAGACAAATTGACCACCCATAGCTCTGTTGAGATAATTTTATCCCACCTGAGGATTTTATGAGGGAAATCTTCCTATATCAATTCATAATTAATTATTTTAAACTTTTTAAATCCGTTCAAAAACAGAACACAGTCCGAAAAGTCTATGGTGTCTGAGGCTCATTTTCTTCTGCCTCTCCGTTTTAATTTATAAAAGATAGGTATAAATTCATCGCCATCTGCGTCATCTGCACCGTAAACTATCTTCCAAAACTTAACCTTTCTACCATTAACATAATTTGAAAGTT
>JAUYLQ010000019.1 GCA_030699005.1 archaeon | reverse complement strand
TGTGAACACGCAGCAAGAATTGAAAGGTTGCTTTTTCCGGAACCTGGAGGTCCTACAACCATTGTCACGATTCCTTTTTCATATCCTCCTTCAAGCCAGTCATTGAAATCGAAACTTCCGGTAGAAATTTTTTCACCCAGGTTCAGCATATTCTCCATAAAAAAATTAAGAGCTCACGAATTAATAAGGATTTAGGGAGTATGGATAAAGGAAAGAGTTATTTCAACTTGCTAAAATCATCCTCAACTTTGTCAAGGTCTTTTACAATTGCTTTAACGGCACCTTCAATTGCTGTTTTTACATCTTTTCCCTTTGTTTTTACAAGAAGGACCGGGTTTTTAGTGGAATGGCTTTTCTTCCATGCAGCAAAGTGAACGGCAGAATCTTTATTCAAATAAACTCTTAAAATTTCGGGAAAAGTCAGATTGTCAAACTCAATCTCCATCTCATTTTTTTCCTTTTTTAGAACATTCATTTCCATAGATTAAAATCTTGAAAAGTATTTATAAAGGTTTGGTTTATACTTTTTTTTCGTATTCTTCCAGGAATCTTTCTATGCAGTAAGTTAAAAATTATCGGTTATAAATTTGCCATCCCCATTCATTAAAATTTTTAAATCTTCAAGAAAATAAACCAGGCTTTTTTTAAATTTCATTTTCCCCAAACGAGTTTTGAAATGTCTTCATCAGACAAGTCTTCTTTCTTCTTTTTCTCAACAGATTTTTTAGGTTCAGATTTTACCTCTTCTCTTTTCCTTTTGAAAGGGTTCTTAAAGATAAAATAATCTTCTTTGGATTTTTCCTCCGGTTTCTTTGAAAAGGAAATCGCAGAAGATTTATCTTCTCTTGATTCTTCTTTTTTTTCAGGCTCTTTTGGAGTCCCATAAACTTCATTTATTTTTTCAAGGCTTAGGTCGCTTGCATCAAGGTATGAATCCTTATCTTTCTCAACCTTCTTTTTCAAATCTTCAATTAAAATTCCTGAAGGAATTCTTGATTCATTAATTATGTTGTGATGGTCAATTTCACTTGTTCTGAAAATTCTTGTCCCAAGGTAAGCTTCAATTTTTTTTATAAGAGATGCATAATCCTTTGGTAAAACCCCTCTTTCAAGAGTTTCAATTGCAATAACCGGAACCATAACTGCTTCGGCAAGTTTTTCTTTTGTAATTTTAAGGGACCTTCTTTTTCTCATAACAACCCAGTGAAAATTGTCAACTAAATCCGGGGGGGATTTTATCCCTTGAGAAACCTCTTTCTTGAAATTTTTTTCGACTAAATCTTTCAGATGTAGGTCCTCTAAACCTAAGGAAACTTTCTTTTCTTCCTTTTTTTCTGGGTTTAAGTGCGCAATTCTTGATAACCTTGCTCTTACACTTTCTCTTGTATTTATTTTTTCAATGTCCAGTTCCTTTTTATCAACGAGGGGGATTTTATCTTTAAAATAACACTTCCTGCAAACATAAACAACTCCATGAACCCTATGAATTCCTTCATAAAGCAAGGCTTTTTCTTCAAGAATTCCGCATAAATAGCAACCTTTTACTCTTCCCCCCGCTTCCATAATAAAATTAAGAGATAATCTCTTTTTTAAGATTGTTATTGTGAAGAGTTATTGATTAATGAGAGGATTTCTTCTTTTGTCGGAAATTCATAAAAAACGTCTTTCTCATTAACAATAACTGCAGGGAAACTTTTAATCCCGTAATTCTTAATTAGCAAGTTTAAAGACTCAAGATTACTGTCCTGTGCAATAGGGATTAAATGAACCTCTTTATTTTCATTTTTTACCTCAAGGAGCAGTTTTGACCAGACATTCTGCTCTGCCTTTTTCATCAAATCCTTCTCATCATGATTATAAATGTAAACTATGGTTGGGAAATTTTCTACGCACTCTCTTTTTATCTCTATTGAATTTATCCAAAGGTAAGTTCTTAAAACATCATATTTTTGATGGAGAGTTTTCAGGCTGTCCGTTAGCTTTCCTGACTCCTCATACTGGTCAAGTTCACTTGCTTCATTGTAAACCCTGTCAAGAAGAACCCGGTTAGATTCAATAAGATCTTGGCATGTTAAAAGGCCTGAGCCAACAAGCTTGTTTAAGGCAAGAATATCAACTAAAGAAGTTTCAGATTGGGTAAAATAATTATTAACTTGGGCCGTCCTTCCGGCTTCGACACTTATTCCTATATAAAAACCAACAATAAAAACAACTATCGTTATCAAAAGTGCCTGCAAAAATACAAAATAACTTCTTTTTATTGCCATTTCATATTTCTCCTTAATAGCTTGTACACTGACATTACCAAAATAACCGGATAGGTTAAAAGGTAAAAAAATGTATACACTCCTATCTCTAAAATCCTCGGACTTTTAAACCCTTTCTCTTTCTCGTGAAAAATCGAGATAAGCGTAAAAATAAGCCCAGCAACAAAAAGAATTATTCCAAAGAAGAAAAGAATATCCGGATTAAGGGATAAGTCTCCTGCTGAAATGATGGCTGCGTTAGCTCCTATTGAATATGTTGTGGTCAAATATCTGACAAAAACCCATTTCCCAAACCTGTATATAAAGAAGAGAAGCCCTACTATCCCTATAATCCAGGATGAAATAAAAAGAGGGAGAACAAAAAATCCAAGCATTCCCTTTTTGAAAAACTTTTCTTTGTGCTTCACCATTGCTTGAACTCCCCCCATGTTCCACCTAATTCTCTGTTTTAGCCAGGGTTTAAATTTTGCAGGTGCAATAGTGTAAGCTCTTGAAACAAGGCTCATTTTGACATCATAACCTTTGTCAAGAAGCCTCCAGGTTATTTCAATGTCTTCAGT
>JAUYLQ010000017.1 GCA_030699005.1 archaeon | reverse complement strand
TGGGGTTTTATTCCTTCATTTGCTGCAATTACAAGTATTGCAGCGTCAACAATTGCTGCTCCTGAAAGCATTGTAGCCATAAGCATTTCGTGCCCCGGGGCATCAATAAACGAGATGTAACGAAGAGCTTTTCCTTGCCCTTCTATATTAAACTTCCCTTTATCTTCATAAATGGTCATTTCGGCATATCCTAATTTGATTGTTATTCCACGCTTTAACTCTTCAGAGTGAGTGTCTGTAAACTTCCCAGTCAACTTCGAAAGAAGAGTCGTTTTTCCATGATCAATGTGGCCTACAACCCCCACGTTTAATTCAGGTAATTCTTTTGTTTCTTTTCCAGTTTCTCTTGTCATAAAAAGCTTAGAAAAGAGGAGTTAAAAAAGGTTTTCCCGCAACCTTTTTTAAATTGCCAATTCTAAAAAGTCTTTTAGTAGAATATAAACATCTAATAAAATAAAAAATTAATCTGATTTCCCGTTATTGTTTGCATCGGGAGTGTATTCAATTTTGTTCAGGCTTCCATTGTTTAGTTCTTTTGTCCTTTCAATGTAGGCATTCCAGGTTTCAGAGTTATGAACGAAACCATTAATTTCCTTTTCTTTTGCATAAGCTCCCCATAAAAGACCCGTGCCAATAGGGTTTTCAATGCCTTTAGCATTTTTAACCATCTTTGGAGCTTCATTGTATTGTTCATACACGTTTTTCCCTCCAAGGTAAAAAGTAGTGAGAACTGCACCAACACCAATGATTGTCCCTATTGCTTTCAAAAGCCCCGACTTTTCAGGTTCATCTGAAAGAGTGTATATTGGTTCCCCGATGTTTCCGTATTTTTTGTTTTTCATTTAATATTCCCTCCTTTTTCATCCTTGTAAAATTTTTTGTCGTGGTAATCTATTGATTGAATAAACCTCTTGTAAAAATCGATTAAGTAATCTTTTTTCATCTCTTTGTTGTGGCATTCAAAGTCGATTATATATGCTTCCCCCGTTTCATCGATAATCAGGTTCATCAAGTTGGCATCCATTAAATTAATCCCCTCTCTTAAGACTTTTTTTATTTGTTCTTTAGAATTTGCTATTGCTTTTTTTCTGAGAGCTTCATCTTTTTCTGTTTCCAGAAAGTCATATAAGTTTTTTCCTTTTATTTTTTCAGTAATAATAGCAACCTCATAGGGTTTAGACAAAGAAAGACCTGCTTTTATTTCATCCCTGTCAATTTTTCCATAAATTTTTGGGATATTCAGCTTTTTCCCGTAGAGAAATTTTCCAAATTTGTATTCATTTTCAATAGACCTCTTTGTGCCGAATTTTGCAACCAAGTTCCCCCCCAAATTATAAACCCTTGGTTCTTTCAAAAAGTTATTTTCATTTACAGACTTTTCAAGTTGATTTATGATTTCTGAATTCATTTTAATGCCCCCTTACTTGCTCTTTCAGGTTTGTAAGTTTCAAACCAGGCGTTTATCTCTTTTAACTTTTCCGGATTTATGCGGTTAACCTCGTAGAAATGCTCTGGAGTAATTATTCTAAAATTGTTGGAATCATAAAAATGGGTGTCACAATAATCAAATTCTTTTTCAGCGCGAACGCAGGTTTTTTTGCCAAAAAGAATCCATCCGTTTCTTTCTGTTGGAAGGTCAGTTGGAGGCAACCAATATCCACACTCATAAATCTGCATTAAAGTGTCGTACTCTTTCTGGGTCGGAGTATGAACTGCTGTTTCTTCCATTGAGTTCAAAAGCAATTCGGGCTTATCTTGATTCTTTATTCTACATTCTCTTGAACTTTTTAAGAACTCTGAATAACTGCCGAAGAAATCTTTTGAAAAATATTTTGAATTTTTATTCATTATTTCTAATGCTTTTGTTTTTCGAGTGCCTTCTTCGCTTTTATTTCTTTTAACAATTTCTTCGATTGAAGGATATTCTTTGAAAACTTTGCCTTCAAAATATCTTCTTATTAATTCATTTGCCGATTCATTTTCATATCTTGAATTTCCGCAGTCAAGCCTTCCCATTAAAGTTTCATTAGTTAGGTTTTTCATTTTAAATTTCAGGCATCCACTTAAAGTGCCTGCCTCCTTCATAGTTTTTGTTTATTTCATCAAATTGTTTTCCCATGCCGCATTCATATGCTGCAGCTTTGTACGCCTGTCTGTCGCAGTAATGTACTAAATTTTTTTCAACATGCCTTTTGTCAATTCCGCTCTTTTTTAGCAATTTCTTAGTTTTGAAATATTTTGGAATTCCATTAGCAAGAAAGGATGAAACTCCAAAGATCTGACCAAAACTAACGTTATAAATTGGTTTCAATCCTTCGGGCAAGGAGTCATATATTCCTAGATTGCATACTCGGTCCAAGATCATCCCAGTTCCAATGATGGAGGCAGTGATTCCGTGGGGTGAAATTCTAATTGTATTTACAATTTTGTCCAAGGGTTTCATTTCAACTCTCCCATCGAATATTTAGTTGCTTCAACAGGAACAGGTTTAGGTACAGGAGAAACAATTTCTTCTAGTTTATTCTTTGATTTATTGAGCATGTCTTTCCATGCAGGAGCCTTGTCGAGAAGTTTTGGGTCTCTTGCTTTAAGGTAGATTGAAGAAGCGAGAGCCAAATGTTCAATTCCTGTTGAAAAGTTAAATGCGGTTTCAGACCAGTTTGGGCTTTCTCCATGAGCGAAGTAACTGTATAAATCGCTAATTCCTTTTATTGTGTTTATTGTGCCCCAAGCTAGTATCGGTAAACGAAACGAATTTGTAATTTTTTCATAAATTTCAAATGGACTTTTTTTAGCAGTTGTTTTTGAAATAACTTCTTCTTTAGGGAGGAAATAATTAATAAAGTTAGATGAGTAATCCATTCCTGTAAGTACAGTATCCAAGTAAAATCCACCGGGGTTAATACCCATCAAAGGAAGATAAACCCCAGTCAAACTCAAGTTTATCTTGTTAATATTTTTCCCTTTCTTTTCGAGGTCAGTTCCGACTTTGGTGTACCACCTAAGAACTTCTTTGTCGATTTTTTTTGAATGGCTTTCCAATACTCTCTACGTGTTTTTTTTTAGGTTCATTTTATTTCTTCTCCTTCTAAGAATTTAATTAAAGCATATTCCATCACGTGGGATTTGTTTCTGAAAAGTCCTTTTTTCAAGACTTCGTCTATTTTCTCAATCTTTTCTTCATCAATGGTGATACTTACCCTTGTTTTCATTTTCTTTATTTTTCCAAGATTTTTCCGATTGCGTTATTTAACATTCCATATGGTATTTCCGCTAATCCAAAACCAAGAAGTGAACCTAATGTTGGATAATATATTTTTGTTCCCGGAAATGTCTCAAGATCTTTATGATCAAGATTTAATTTGGAATGTTTATTTTCTTTAGAATATTTTTTTAAGCTTCTTATCAATATTTCATCTCCCACAAAATTTGTTGTTTCATATGGGAGCCATTTTCCCTCTTTATGATATTCAATCCACATGTGACCCGTTCTATAATTTGTTCCTACCCCCAGTCTAATTTTATTCTCCAAATCATTTCTTTTATCCCTCTCAATAAATTTTTGAAATAGCTCAAATGTAGAATTTGCAGTGTGGCGACAAACTTCCCCTTCCTCTATATGCTTATGTGTTAAATAGCTTGATAGATTTAGATAATCTAAGGTCGAAAGACTATCTGATAAGACATTTTTGTAAAGTAAAGGATTGTACTTAACTTCTTTTTTTGCGGATTCTTTTGACCCCAATATGGATATAAAATTCGCAGATGTAGTCAAAAATGTTGGTTTTGCTAACTGGTTAATCAAAGCAGCGTATACTACAAATTTTCCTGTCTTCTTTGCCAAACTTTTTATTTTGTTTTCCATATTTTTACTTCTTGTCGGCATCAGGCCAGATTTTGTTCCCGAGCTTTCTTTTTAATTTGGTTAAAATTCCGCCTTGTCCCTTCTGCCTGTAGAACTTAATTCCTTCACCAATTCCATAAAGGGTTAATGCTGTAATTGCAGCAGCACCCACTGTTTCAAGTGGTCGTTCTGTTATGTTCTCTCCAAGCTGGCTTAAATATTCTGTTACATCGTTAGCGTACTCCTGGATTTTTGAACCATATTTTTCAAGGTATTGTCTTGCAGTCATGCCATCCAAATCTTGATTAGCTTCATAAGCAGTTTTTGAAGTGTTATAAGTTCTAAGAACAGCTCCGGGAAGGTTTGTAAGCCCGTCCAAAACCATTCCAGCCAAACCTTTTTCACTTCCTACCGCTATTGCTGCACCTGGGAAAGAAGCTCCTTTAAAGCCCCATTCCGGAACAATCAAAGCTTGTCTTGTGATTTTTTTCATTGTGTTTTGGTTTGTCCTCCTTTTTATTGTGTGGTGTGTTTGATACCACTTTTAAGTTAAAAGTAATACTTTTAACAGGTATTTAAATCTTTCTATTTTGTTGTTTCTTTTAAAGGGTAACATAATAAATTATAAAGTAGGTTTATGAAGGTTTATGGGAAAACTGTATCTGCCAAAATACTTGGGCTCTAAGGATGCTGGACGAGGAATAGTAGAAGTTTTGACTGACGATAAAGAAAGAACCTCTGTATGGACGACTGACCTTAAAGGAATAAGGGAGCACAAGGTAATCGGGATAAATAGTGTTTCAGAGGATGGTCCCGTTAGGTTTTGTAAATATTTTGAGAGAGGTTTTGTTAATCCTGAAAATGGAGATATTTTATATCTAATTGATGGACTCCCAAAAAAAGTTCATATTGTGCTAAGAAATTTTAATTTATTTTATGATTTAGACAAAGCAAGTGCAAATAAATTTATATGGACTGGAAACTTTCAGGAGATAATAAATGAATTTAAGAATTATGGATATTCTTTCTTGAAAAGTTATTGAGCATCTTCTTTCGGAGCTTCAGAAGGTGCGAAAATTTCGGACAAAGGTGTTTTGCCCTCTTTAATAACTTTAAGGTTAACCTGCACTATGTCTTCAGAAATTACTTTTCCCCTTGCCTTTTTTCTAAGTCTTAAGCCCTTGGGCTTTGGTTCTCTTTGGGGTTTTTTGCCCTCTCTTCTTGGTCTTTTGTGCATTCCTTTTCCATACTTTAATAGGACTCCCTGAAGAACTGTTCCCGGAACTTCTTTTAAAGCAGGGAAACCAGATTTGTCAGAAGCGCCGGTTATTTCAAATTCATAACCCTCAAGATCACTTTTTATTTCTTTTCCATCTATTTTACCACCAATTTCTTTCTCAACGAGACCGGGAGCAGACGATTCAAGCTTGTAAGTCTTTCCTGACTTTTCCCCGATGTTAATTTTGAATGCCATAAAGATAGTTTATTGAAATTCGTTTATAAAGATTTTGATAGGTAAATCTCCTGACTTTTTTATCATAATAATTTTTATATATCTCATTCATTTTAATTTTTTGTGGAGAGGAAAGTAAGTTTTGAAGAGGCAAAGGACGGCCTTAATAAAATCAGGTTAAGTTTGGAAAGTAAGACTTGCCTTTCTGATGCAGACATCGAAAGGCTTATAGATATTAATCTCGCGGAAAAATCAATGATTAGGGGCGAGGTTGTCTCACTTTATCTGGGCTTATTGATGAGAGAATCTTATGAAAAGAAAAGCAATCTTTATCGGTTTAATGAAGAGAAGGTAGATATTGAATATGAGGAAATTCCCCCCAGGAAAGAATCGACGAGCTTTGAACTTATTCCTTTAGATAAAGTTTTGATTAATCCAAGAACGCAAAAAGAGTATGATACTTTAATGCAGGTTTATGAGCGTGCGGGTTGGAGATGGGGTCTCGATAACCTCAAACCTACGGATTCTGACGTTTGGAGAATTTATAAAAGAAAAACTTGCATTGATGCAGGTTATTCTCCTTTTGAGGGGGGAGGATTTTTTCTTTCTACAGATCTAGATAGAGCCGAGAAAAGTTCTACTATTCTTTCCCCCTGGGACTTTTATTCACATCAAAAGCTTAATCTTTTTGAAATAGACGACTTAAATGACTGGTTCAATGAAAGTAATCCTAAAAGAGCAAGTAGAGGAACCTTTTGGAACAGATTTTGGCACAGAAATCCTAAAAGGTGAGGGGAATTTTATCATTAACCCCCATACAAAAGATTTTTAATCATTCCTCACAAATTGTATTAATAGATTATTGAAAAAATTATGAAAAATAAGAAAGATTTTGGCAGAGGAAGAGTAAGGAAGAATTTTGAAAAAAAAGACTTTGGGAGAAAAGATTTTGGTAAACTTCCTCAAAGATTAGATGCAAAAAGGGTTTTAATTGAAGAGGTCAATTTGAACTCTAAAGAGAGAGCTTTAATTATTGGAGTTGTAAACAGGATAATTCAAACAGGGGGACCGACAATTTTTGCTGTAACTGACGGGACTGGAAGTTTATCCCTAAAAGGATTCTTAAAAGCGGGGGAGAGGGCTTACCCCGAAATAAATGAAGGAGATGTTGTAAAAGCCGTCGTTACTGTTGGAGAATATCAGGGAGAAATCGAAGGGGAAATAAGTTCAATAAAAAAATTGGATGAAGCGGAAAAAGATGAATTTCTTAAAAATTTAAGTGCCCTTGAAAAAGAAAAAGCTAAAGTTAATCCTCCGGAATTTTTGGTTAAAAGCCCGATTCTTTCCAAACTTAGAGATAGGTTTATTGAGGGTGCAACCCAGATACGCCTCGCAATAATTCAGAACAGACCAATAATTGTAAGGCATCACAATGATGCGGATGGTTATTCTTCCGGCTTCTCACTTGAAAGGGCAATTATCCCTTTAATCGAAAAACATCACAGTTCACTTAAGGCTCCATGGGAATTTTTCCTTAGGGCCCCTTCGCAGGCACCATACTATGAAATTGATGATTCAATAAGAGATATGGCAAATTCACTTAGAAATGTTGCAAAGTTTTCAAATAAAATGCCTTTAATTTTAATTGCAGACAATGGTTCAACTCCAGAAGACTTAATGGGGATAAAACAGGGAAAAGTTCATGGAGCAGATTTTATTGTAATTGACCATCATGCATACGACAAAGACGTCATAACCCCTGAAGTTTTAGTTCACATAAATCCATTCTTAGTCGAGGAGGATGGTTCACACTTTTCGGCAGGAATGCTTTGCAGCGAGTTTGCAAGGTTCATAAATCCTGAAGTTGAAAACATAAAACAAATTCCAGCAATGGCGGGATTTGCCGATAGAATTGAACTCGGAAACCCAAAGATAATGGAAGATTATTTGAAAATTGCAAAAGAAGAAGGATATTCAAAAGAACTTTTGTCGGACATAGCTCTTGTTATTGATTACGTTTCAGCTAAAGTCCGTTTTATGGAAGCAAGGGAATATATCGAAGTTTTGTTTGGAGAGCCGAGGAAAAGGCAAAAAGAACTTGTGAGTCTTATGGCTCCTTACATAAGGGAACTTGACAGAAAAGGGCTCTCGATTGGAAAAAGCAATGCAAAACAGGAAAAGGTCGGAAAAGTTATTCTTCAGTCAATTGAAATTGAGGAAACTTTTCCCGGATTTGGTTTTTTTCCTAAGCCGGGGAGATCAGTCAGCTTAATTCATGAAAATTATCAAAAGGAAAAAAATGTTACATCTTTAGTTACGGCGGGAGTTATGTCGACTGCAATAACTCTTCGGGCTACAGATGGAGCCAATTTCTCTTTTCATGAATTATTAAAATTTATAGATAAAAAATCCCCAGAATCTTTTGTTGCAGGAGGGGGCCACAAAAATGCTGGTTCACTGACTTTCTTACCTTATAAAAAAGATGAAGTTATAAAACTTTTAAAAGAATTTTTGAAAAATAGATAGGGGAACAAAAATTTCCTAATCTTAAGCCAATATTTAAAAAACAGATTTTCTTAATTTTCATATGAAAAGTGAAAAGGAAAAACCCATACTTATCGAACTGAAAAATGTTTTCAAGTATTACTATATGGGGGAAAACGTTGTGAAAGCTGTTGACGGAATTTCAATAAAAGTGAATAGCGGAGAGTTTGTTGCAATAATGGGTCCTTCAGGATCAGGCAAATCCACTTCAATGAACCTTGTTGGAAGTCTTGATGTTCCAACAAAGGGTCACATATTTTTAGACGGAGAAGACATTTCAATGTTTTCAGAGTCTGACCTCGCTCAGCTTCGTGGGCAAAAAATCGGGTTTATTTTTCAGTCATTTAATTTGATTCCTAACTTGACGGCAAAGGAGAACGTCATGCTCCCCATGACTTTTCAGGGAGTTCCCATTGAAGAAAGAGAAATAAAAGCAGAAGAACTTTTGAAACTTGTTGAACTTTCTGACAGAATGGATCATTATCCAAATGAACTTTCAGGTGGGCAAAAGCAAAGAGTTGCAATTGCAAGAAGTCTTGCTAATGACCCAGAGGTGATTTTAGCTGATGAGCCTACCGGAAACCTTGACACGAAAACCGGAGAAATTGTTATGCATTTCCTGGATAGACTTCATAAGCAGGGCAAAACAATAATAATGATTACGCATGAACCTGAACTTGCCGAACATCATGCGGAAGTTGTTTATTGGCTTCGCGACGGAAGACTTGAAAAAGTTACAAAGAAAAAGAAAGGAAAAAAATACGTTGACGGAAAGCTCAAAAAACTGGTGAAGGAGAGGAAGTAAGAATGCTAAAAGATGGATTCGCCCTCTCTTTGAAAAATTTAAGACACCGCGGGCTTCGGTCTTGGCTGACCCTTCTTGGAATTTTCATAGGAGTTACCGCAGTTGTTTCACTAATTTCACTTGGAAACGGGCTTCAGACTGCAGTTACAAGCCAGTTTGGGGTTAGTTCTACAGAACTTTTAAGTGTTGAAGCAGGGGGAATTTCAAATTATGGACCTCCGGGCTCAGGAGCTGTTGAACCACTTACGATAAAAGAACTTGAAGCAATTCAGAAACTCTCGAGTGTAAAAAGGGCTGTTGGTAGAAAAATAGTCTCGGGAAAAATTGAATACAATAAAAAAGCTGTTTTTAGTTATGCGACAAACATCCCTTCTGGAGATGACAGAAAATTTGTTTATGAGCAAATTGAAGCAAAGACCATTGCAGGCAGGCTTTTGGAAGACGGAGACTTCGGGAAAGTTATTTTGGGATACAATTTTTATTCGAATTCAGTCGGTTTAGACAAGGTTATTCGCCCTGGAAATTCCATAACAGTTCAGGGTAAAAGT
>JAUYLQ010000060.1 GCA_030699005.1 archaeon | reverse complement strand
TGCGCAGCTAAAGCATCCAAGCCCGAAGTCCATCAAAACTTCAATTGCTTCCGGCTTTTTGTCTATTACTTCAATTATCGTCATGTCTTTTGTTATAATTGGTTTTGAGGGTTTTTTTGGTTGTTGAGTTTTCATTTTCCTATCTCCTTCGCTTTTCTTAACTTTTCAACAATTCTTGGGAGAACTTTCAAAACATATTTTATGTCTTTTTTTGTCGTGTCTTTACTTAATGTAAAACGAATTGATGAATCCTGGTCTTTAGGGGGTAGTCCTATCGCTTTTAAGACATGGCTTTCTCTTCCCGTGTTAGACATGCAGGCCGAACCTGTCGAAACATAAATCCCTTTATTTTCAAGGTATGCTCCCAGTGCTTCTCCTTCAACATTTTTGAATGCTATGTTAACGTTGTTTGGGAGCCTTTTTTCTCCTTTTGGGCCGTTTAATTTCACTTCCGGAACTTCATAAAAAATTCCGTTAATTAAGATGTCCCTTAATTTTTCCATTTTTTTGTAATTAAATTTTTTTGAGATTTCAACTGCTTTTCCAAAACCTACAATTCCAGGTACGTTTTCAGTTCCGCTCCTAATATTTCTTTCATGCCCGCCTCCGTGAAGTAATGGGTCAATTTTTATTCCTTCTTTTATGTAAATAGCGCCTACCCCTTTTGAACCATAAACTTTGTGTGAATTTATTGTTGCAAGGTCTATGTACATTTTTACGACGTCAATTGGGATTTTGGTATAACTCTGTGCCGCATCTGTGTGGAAAAGAACATCATGACCCTTGCAGATGCTTCCCATTTCTCTAAGGTTTTCTATTGTTCCAATTTCGTTATTTGCATGCATTATTGAAACAATAAAAGTTTTTTTTGTTATTGATTTTTCGAGTTCTTTTGGGTTTACAAATCCTTCACTGTCCACGTCTAGGTAAGTTACTTTTGCGCCTTTTTTTTCAAGCCATTTGCATGTTTCAATTATAGAGTCATGCTCTATCTTTGTTGTTACAATATGATCTTTTTTAGGAAAGTTGCGAAAGAAAAGTCCTTTAAGGGCCGTATTGTTCCCTTCTGTTCCGCCCGATGTAAAATAAATTTCATCCGGCTTCGCATTAATTGAATCTGCTATAATCTTTCTTGCTTTTTCTATTGCTAATTTTGCTTCCTGGCCTTTCAGGTGGACTGAGGAAGGGTTTCCGTAGAATTCATAAAAATATGGAAGCATCTCTTTCAAAACATTTTCGTCAGTCTTTGTTGTTGCAGCGTTATCTAAATATACTTTTTTCATTTTTTTCTCACCTTCTTCAGGCTTTTATTTAATTGGATTGTTTTTTTATTTCGCATCCAGAACAGTCTCTTTCCCGATGTTTATCAATTATTTTCAAAATCGGGAGGATTGTTTTTTTGTTAAGGGAGTATATTCTTTTTTTACCTGAATTCTTTGACATGACAAGATTACAAAACCTTAAATTTGCAAGAGCGTGAGATAGTTTTGACTGCTCAATTTTCAAACTTTTTGAAAGTTCATTTACAGACATTGATTTTTCCTTCAGAGTCGCAATTATGTCAATTTTTACACCATTTGCAAGATTTTTAAAGAAGATGTGATACGCGTCGCATTTTGCCCTTTCATTTTTCATATGAATTCAAGCTCATATTTGTTTTTAAATTCTTCTAGGGAGATGTAAAGAGTCAATCAACAAGGTATTTTGAAGTTGTTGGAAAATTTTCCGTTATTTCTTCTTTAGGTTTTTCAAAATTTATTTCTTTTTCCTCATTTTTGAACTCTTTTGGTAGGGAATTTGGGAGAGAATTACCCCAGGCTTTGCAATAAGGCTTGTATTCGCACCATTCACATAGGGGGGATTTGTTTGTCGGGAATTCTTTTGTTTCTTCAATTTTGCGGATTAAATCAATTGTTTCTTTTTTCAGCTTTTCAAGGTCCTCATCAGTTCTTTTTGAGGTTATTTCCATATTATAATTTAGATAATGCCATTTCAGAAGAACCGGATTCTCTTTTCCGTAAGTTTCTTTTATTGCAATTGAATAAAGTGCAAGTTGCCTGTCATGCTCAAACTTATCCTTGTTTGGGAGGGAGTTTCCGGTTTTGTAGTCGTGAATTTCATATTCTCCTGTTTCTTTGTTAAAAACTAGCCGGTCAATGTATCCTATGAACTTGTGAGGGAAGTTTTTTTCAAGGTTTACCCACACTTTTTTCTCCATTTCAAGCGTTCCATCCTGGAAGGGTTTATTTTTTTGATAATAATCAATTAAAAATTTTACTCCTTTATTGAAATAATCCTGTTTTGTTAAATCTCTAACAATGGTCATTTCATCATTGTCTTTTTTCTGCCAGAATAGAGCGTATTCTTCAATCAATTCATCCATTTCGGGAATTCTTTCTTCAATAACTTTTTTGTAGAGCCATTCCAATGCATGATGGACGCACTCTCCAAGATAAGCTTCAATGGATTTTTTAACAGGGATACGAATTTTATCAACATACTTCAACTTGTATTGATATTTGCATTGTTCGTATGTTGAAAGCCTTGAATGTGAATAAAGAGCCATTTTAAGAAATTAGAAAAGATGAGTTATAAAGTTTTAGGAGATTTTTCATTTTTGAAAAAATTTGATTAAATTAAATCCCCAAGTTCCACGTCATTTTCCGAATCTGTAACTGAGGAACTAATTAGCTCTTCCGGGTTGTTTGTAACCGAGTTTTCTGTTCCCGAAAGATTGGATTGACTGTTATCTGCGACATTTGCAACAAAATAAACTGCTCCCACAATAAGCAAAGCAACGATAATTATTGTGAGCACCAAAGACTTTTTATTTCCTTTTTTTACTTCCATTACTTTTTCTCCTGCATTTGGACTTATAATCACTGTGCTAGCGGGGTTTTCTGCTTCCATTATCTTCTACCAAGAAATCTTTCTAACCTCTTTTTCTCAGCTTCTCTTAATGCTTCTTTTATTTCTTCATTTCTTTCCTTTTGGTATTCTCTTAATTTTAGCCTTGCCTCATCCCTTTCTTCAGAACTAAGGTTTCCGTATTCACCCTTCAAATGACTTCTTATATCTTCAGCAGTGATATTCTCTTCACCATCTATTCTTTCAAGGAGGCCATTATTTCCTTTTCCCATTTTTTCAAGGACTCTTCTTACTTCTTCTTTCCATAGCTCTTTTTCCTTTTCTCTTATTTTGTCCTTCAGGCCTTTCAAATGATTTTTTTCAATTTCTATAAATAATGCTCTTAGAGACCTTTTGTCGTTTTCATTTAGAAGTGTAAGAGCTTTTTCCCTGAATTCCTTTACCAGTTCCCTTGCCCTTAATTTTATATCAACAAAACTTTGGACAGCTTCGGTTTTATTTTCAGACGAAATGTTTGAAATGGAACTGTTTAGTGTTTTAAGTTCTGCCAGGATTGACTCAAGGTCAGCCGTATTATTTACTGTAGAGTTTTCGGTTGAATTGACGTCTGTTCCATTTTGAGTATTGTTTTGAATGTAATCAATTATAGTCTGCATCTCGAAAATTTTTATTCCGATTTTTCTTTCGAGCTGAAGAAGTCTCATTTTTGCTCCAACAGATGTCGTTTTCATTACTTCAATTTCATTCTCTGTTTCATTATCAATCTCACCTTCTGTTTCATTATTAAGGGTGTTGTTTGTAACATTTCCTACTGTAGAATTTGTGAGGTTGCCGAACGTACTGTTTGTCTCATTTTCAAAAGTGTTGTTGGTTTCATTTCCAAAAGTGCTGTTAGTCTCATTTAGAGTAAGTGTTGAATTGCCATCTGTGCCATTTGTTTCATTATCTGCAAGAATTAAGCCGCTAAAAATTAGGAGCATACCCAAAATAAAAACGGCTGGGAGCATTACCTTCTTTTTATTCATTTTTTTTATAATGATTCAGCATTTTTAAAAGTTCACATTTTGCCTGCAATCTCTCCGAATCCGATAAGTCTCCAGTGTCCGTGAATGTTCCTTGCTATTCCAACATTATCCCCGCTTAATGCAACGATTGGGATGTTTAGGTTCATTTCAATCTCATCCCCTGAAATTTTTTCGATTGTTCCAACGGTGATTGTTGTATTAACTGACAGCATCAGCATCTCTTTTGTTTTTAGCTCTGCCACTTTTTCTTTTTTTTCTTCTCCAAGAACCTCATTGAATAATTCAACTTTTACCTTTACTTTTGAAGTTATCTCAGGAAGGCTGCCTTTTGTAGAAACAATTGAGCCGGTTAAAGAGTCGGTTTTTGTCATAAACGGGTCAAGTCCCGTTTCTATTGAAATGCTTGCTCCAGGGTAGACCTCTTTAACGGATTCTTTCCCTTTTTGAAGTGAAACAATTTTAGCAGTTATTGATTCGTAAGAGTATTGGTTGTTTTTTTTGACAGTTCTTCCCGGTTTAATTTCAATTTCTTCCCCAACTGACAACTTTCCTTCTTTTAATATCCCCCCAAGAACCCCTCCATGTAAATCTTTTATTTTTGTTCCTGGTTTATTTATGTCGAAGCTTCTCGCAATTAAAAAAATTGGTTTTTTGTTTGTTTCTTTTTTAGGAATTTCAATTTCCAACAATGCTTCAAGAATTTTATCGATGTTCACTCCTTGCTGGGAAGAAACAGGAATTATGGGTGAATTTTCTGCAGTTGTCCCCTTTACAAAATTTTTTATTCTTTCATAATTTTCAAGAGCTTTTTCTTTTGTAACCAGATCAATTTTATTCTGGACAATTATTATATTTTTTATCTTTTTTGCCTGCAGAGCCATAAAGTGCTCTTTTGTCTG
>JAUYLQ010000059.1 GCA_030699005.1 archaeon | reverse complement strand
AGCTGTTCGAATGGGAGAACAAGGGTTTTTGTTCATAGCTGTTCCAACAGCCCGATATGCTTTTGAGTGGAGAGCTTTTGCAATATCTTTATAGGTTGTTACTTTTCCTTTTGGAACCTTTTTTAAAATTTTGTAACACTTCTCGTGAAAATTTCCAGTTTTCATTTTTTTTATTGTTCTTTTTAGTTCAATAAAGATTATAAAATTAAGGATTTAATTAAATTTATGAAGAATGTTAATTTGAAAAGCGAAAAGAATGCCCTTATATTTTTGGTCATTCTTATTTTATTTGTAAACTATCCTTATATTGATTCATTTTTGAAAAATTCTTTTGAAGGAGCCGAATACGGGTTTGTTGAAAGGGTTATAGACGGGGACACCCTTGTTATTAACGGAACTTCAGTAAGGCTTCTTGGGATAAATTCCCCTGAAAAAGGCGACTTTGGGTCAAGCCTTGCTTTAGAGTTTCTTTCAAACAAAACACTAGGAAAAGAGGTAAAACTTGTTTACGGAAAAGAAAAGTACGACCTTTACAAAAGAAAACTTGCTTATGTTTTTGTTGGGATTGAAAACGTAAACCTTGAGTCTGTTAAAAATGGCTATTCAAATTTTTACTTTCCCTCTGGGAAAGATAAGTATTACTCTAAATTTAAAGGTGCATGGGAGAGTTGTTTAGTTGAGAACGTCAATTTGTGTGAAAAATCAAGTGAAAATTGCTTAATTTTGAAAGATTGGGATACAAAAGGCCAAAGAGTGCTTGTCAAAAATAACTGTTCTAAAAATTTGAATATAACTGGATGGTCAGTTAAAGATGAAGGTAGAAAAAAATATGTTTTTTCAGAAAAAGTCATTTCTCCCAGCGAGGAGGTCGCTTTGACCTCTGAAGATTGGAAGGAAACTTATGTATGGACCTCTTCGGGCGATTCAATTTTTATCAGGGATAATTTTGGAAAATTGGTTTTTTGGAGGAGCTATTAATCTCCGGATATTTCCTTTTCTGATGATTTTTTAATTTTTTTGAGTTTTTGCAATCTATTTTTTAAGAAAAGAAATATTTTTATAAAAGCGTTTACATCTTTTTTTGTGGGGTCACTTGTTAAAAAGATTTTGGATGAGCAGTATGAAATGTTTTCGAGTTTTGAAAACTTAAGAGAACTTTTAAAACTTGGACTTCCAGAGAGCTGGAGAATCAACAGGCTTTTAACTCTTCTGAATAAAACCATTGACGAAATAAGCCTAGAGGCAAGAGAATGCAATTCCTCCGGAATCAATGGTTCTGTTGAATTTTACAATAACATAAAAAAATTAAAAACCCTCTTAATTAAAAGGGAAAAACAGGTTATTTCAGAATTGGAATTTTTTGGTTATGAATTTGTTTATTCAAATTATGGAAAAAACATACTGGAAAAAGTGAAGGGTCTTAAAAATCCTTTAATTGAGGATTGCATCAGGGAAAGAGATAATCTTTTGATTTACCACAAAAATCTGGAGAAAATTGAATCCTTTCTCAGAAAAAACCCTTTTCCAATGAATTTTTCAATAAAAGACATAAAAAAGAAAATAAAGGCCCTAGATGAAATTCTTGAGGGGGAAGATTCAAAGATTGAGAGTTTTCTTGCAGCAAAAAGCAAGGGGGAAACTCCCCGGATGGAATTATGCTTTTCCAGCCAGATTAAATATAATCTCCTGGCAAAATATTACGAGGACATTTGCCAAGAATCTTTTGAAAATTTAGGTTATCATTTTTTATATGATGGAAATTCTATAAAAGAAATTCTAAGGAAAGTTTGAACATTAATCCTCTTTTATCATAATAATATTTATTAAGAAGGTTTTTTTAAAAACAAAATGAGGTGGTATTATTGGGTTCCTTTATTTTTTATTTTGCTTCCCCAAAAAAGTTTTGATCCCCCAAAGGAAATTCCTGCAAGAGAGGAATTAGTTCCAAAGCCTCTTGAAAAAAAAGATTCATCTTTTGCGATGCAGTATAAACCTTCTTTCGAGTTGGAGCAAAATGGAATCTTTTACAGGCATTTTTCTATGGGTTATATTTTAAATTGGAGTGAAGTAAAGAAAGATTTTGGAAAGGGTCCGAGATGGTATGTTCAGGCAGCTTATGACTTTAACGGAGATAGTCAAATGGATAAACTCGCTTTTTTTAGGATTATAAATTATGACTTTGAAAAAAATATTCCCGGAACAAAACCCTGGGCAGATTTAGTTTTTTCCGATGAAAATAAAGATGGATTTCCGGATAAAATTTTCTATGATAA
This sequence comes from archaeon, assembly GCA_030699005.1. GTDB lineage: Archaea > Nanobdellota > Nanobdellia > Pacearchaeales > GW2011-AR1 > GW2011-AR1. The sequence continues at coordinate 26,756 of JAUYLQ010000059.1, read as the reverse complement.
CAATGAAAACGGGACTCTTGAAAAAATGGTGGAGCTTCCAAAAAATAAGGAGCTATATAAAGCAAGCTGAATTTTCATTACCTATTTAATTAATAAAAATTTCTTTCTTATCACAATAATGTTTATTAATAATCTTCTTTTTGGAAATAAAATGAAGTGGTATTATTTTTTACCTTTTTTACCTTGTTTTGGTTTTAGCCAAATTCAGAAGGAGGAAGGAATTGACGAGAATAAAGTTTTCTCAAGGGAAAAAAATAAAGCCTACTCTTTGGGTGAAAATTTAAATATTCTTGGAGGAAAACCCTATCTGGGAGTTCTTTATGACTTCAGTAAAAATGGAAAGCCTGACTTGAAAGCGCACTTTCTCATTACCCCTGAAGGGGTTAATGATTCCGCTTACATTCTTTTAAAAGATTCTGATGAGGACGGAGTTCCTGAATTTCTTCGTATAGATTCAGACAAAAACGGAACTTTGGATGAGATTGTAAGAAAAGAGGACCTCAATTCAAAATGAAATTACGGTATCTCCTTCCTTTTATTCTTTTCGGAATTGGAGCAGGCTTTGGTCAAATTCAAAATGAAGACGGCAATGGGATGAAAAACAAATCTTTTTCAAGAGAAGAAAATAAGCTTTATTTTCTTGCCGAAGACACTTGCTTAATTAAAGAGGATCCCTACCTTGAAGTTTTCTATGACTTTAATCAAAATCAGAAGGTAGATGTAATTTGTTATTTTCCTATTGTTCCCACCAGAAGGGATTCAACTATGAATGAAGTTAAGGACAAAGCTCGTTTTTATCTAGGAGATTGCGATGAAGATGGATACTCTGATTTTTATAAAATAGACATGAATGGAAATGGCACTCTTGATAAAGATGGTAAACTTGAGAGAAAAGTGGAATAGGGGCCAATAAAAAATATGAACCTTTTTTATTTAATTTCTTTTTTGATATTCGGATTTTCGCAAGCTCCTGCACAGGATAAGGGTTCTGTTTTTACATTAAAAGGTCACGAAAATGATATTATGCGTCGGGTGTTCATAAGTTCCAAGGAGGGAGGTCTGACAGATATTGTAAGGTATGAACTGGACATTGAACCAAAAAACGGGAAACTCGACTTAAATGCATACTTTTGGGTTAAAGGTTATAACCTTAAGGATGGCACAATCGACATCGATTCAACTGCGTTTTTAATTCAGAAGGATTATGATGAAGATGGAAAGACTGATTATGCTATTCAGGACGTAGATGGCAACGGAACTCTTGAGACGCTAGTTTATGAAAAGAAGAAATATGAAAAGAATTTCAAACCTGAAAAATTGAACAAATCTCAAATTTTCTAAAACTTTAACGGGAGGATGCCAACGGTTAAAATAAATAGTTTTATATATGGAAAGTGTGAAGTATTTTTGTAGGCTTGGTCGGGAAGCTAGCCCCTTTCCTCTATGCAAACGGGCTTTATGGCAGACGACGGACGACTAGTGAAAAAAGATTTTGGAATCGAGTCTTTAATCTTTTGTTGACGCTTTGTCCGCTTTGATCCTACATTTGTGAACCGGGTCAGGTGGGGAACCAAGCAGCCCTAATCATTTGTCATGGGTGCTTAGCGGGTTGCAAAGTTGAGAAAGTTTGAAGGTAGCTCTTCCTTTAACTTTTCAGCCAGTTTTCCGGCCTACATAATTATTTAAATTTAGATTTATTCTTTTAAATTAGAGGTTGAATTCATGAATAAAAAAGCCCAGTTTTATTTTATTGCAGCGATAGTTTTTGCGTCGGTTTTTATTGCAATTATTACTATCTCAAACAAAGCAACTTCTCCAAATCCTCCCTCATTTTCAGAAGAAGGAGAGAGAATAGAGATAGAGATTTCATTTCTTCTGGATTATTTTTCAAGAGAGAGCATTTCAGATGAAAATGCCAAGAATATACTGGTAAATCTTTCAAACTCTTATGTCCAAAAATTTGGGGAAGACAAGGAAATCTTTTTCCTCTTCGGTAAGAATAACTCGCTTATTACTTTAACGGGCTATAAAGGGGAAGAAACAGAGCTCTTCATTAACACTGGGTCCGGGGACACAATCGTTTCTGAAACAGGCAGGTTCCAAAATAATTACACCCTTGCAGGCAAATATTCAAGTCTAGTTCTTGACGGGAGCAGATATAATTTTACTTTTTACCCTGGGCAGAATGTTTATTACCTGATTAAGTCTTCTTACAATGGCGAGATTTTTATTAGTAACGGGGGAACATCTTCATCTAATCAATAATTGGTTAATTGGGTAAATTGGACGAATTTGCCTAAACATTAACTATTTAAATTTAAATTTTCTTTATTAAGTAATTTAAAAAGGGGTAATAAGGTTAATTTTATGAAAAAACGGGGTCAGGTTTGGGTGGAAACGGTCACTTACACTCTTGTTGCCTTTGTTTTAATAGGTCTTATTCTTGCCTTTGTAAAACCTAAAATTGATGAATTGCAGGACAAAGCTTTGATGGAACAGTCACTGAATGTTTTGAAGCAAATTGATTCGGTTATTAGCGAGGTATATCAGGAGGGAACTGGCAATAAAAGGCTCGTCGAGGTTCTTTTGAAAAAAGGAGAATTGACAGTAGATTCTGAGAAAGATTCCATTCTTTTTGAGTTTACGGGAAGATATCAGTATAGTGAGCCGGGGCAAAATTATAGTGAAAGTTCTTTTGATATCCGTACGACCAAGGTTGGCTCAAATTATAAAGTTGAGATGGAAAAGAAATATGCAAACTTTAACATCACTTATGCAGACAAAGATATGAAAAAAGTTTTTGGAGGAAGTACAACTCCTTATAAGCTTTTTATTTCAAATAATGGAGGTTCAAGTCAGATAATTGACTTTTCAGTACAATAATGGCAAGGTTAAAAAAATTAGGAATACTTGATTACCCTCTTGTTGCAATAGACTTTACCCCAAGAATACCCCCTATAAAAAAGGTTAAAGACAAAACAAAAATTGACATTCGATACTGCTTAGTTTCTCCTTTTGCATATGTGCACATTTACTGGGACCCTAAAGAATATTCCGTGGTTTATGAAATTGAAGAGCCCATTTTAACAAAGGATGAAGAGACCGCAAAAGATAAAATTGTTAAAGCTATGAGAAATATGATTAATTTTAAAGAGGTTATTGAGGGAAAAACTGAAACTATCTTCGAATATATTGACCGAAGATTTAAACTGATTGCAATCGAACTTGGAATGGAACTTACATATGAAAGTTATAAAAAAATTTACTACTACCTTGCAAGAGACTTCATCGGATTTAATGAAGTTGAACCTCTTCTTCGAGATTATTTTGTTGAGGATATAGAATGTAATGGAGCCAACAGCCCGGTTTATATTGTTCACAGAATTTTTAGAAATTTAAAGACCAATCTTATCTTTAAGTATAATGACCCTCTTGAAAGTTTTGTTGAGAAACTCGCCCAGAGGTGTGGAAAGTATATTTCATATGCACAACCGATTCTTGACGGAAGTCTTCCTGATGGTTCAAGGGTAAATGCAACTTATACCAAAGATGTTACAAGTAAAGGTCCGACATTTACAATACGTAAATTCACAAAGACTCCATGGACTCCTCCGCAGCTTATTTCCTTTAATACGTTAAGCCCTGAAATGCTTGCTTACCTTTGGCTTCTTGTTCAATACAAGATGAATCTTTTAATTGTTGGAGGAACGGCATCCGGTAAAACAACCCTCCTTAATGCTATTGCATTTTTTATTCCTCCCGAAGCAAGGGTTGTTTCAATTGAAGACACGAGGGAGCTTAACCTTCCGAGAGAGAACTGGCTTCCAAGTGTTGCCCGCTCAGCAACGGGAATTAAGGGTCTTGGTGAAATTGATATGTATGAACTTTTGAGGGCTTCTTTTAGGCAGAACCCGGATTATGTTGTTGTGGGTGAAGTAAGGGGTAAAGAGGCTTCAGTTTTGTTTCAGGGTATGGCATCGGGTCATTCTTCAATTGCGACCATTCACGCAGATTCAATCGAGACAGTTATAAAGAGGCTCGAAACTCCTCCTATTGAACTTTCTCCGACGCTTCTTAACGTTCTTGACAGCATTAGTGTTATGACTCATGCAATTGTGAACAATCAGGAGACAAGAAAACTCCGGGAAATTGTTGAGATTGTAAACATTAATGAAAATGATGTGGCTCTAACAAACACGCCTTTTGTATGGGATTCAGCCGAGGATAAATTTTATTTCAAAAAAGAAAGCCGTTTGTTCCAGAAGATTTTTCACAGATATGGAGTTTCTCCCGAAGAACTTTCGATTGAATTTAGAAAGAGGGCAGAACTTCTCTACAAACTTTATCAAAAGAAAATTTTTGGTTTTAGGGAAGTGCAAGATGTAATAAATGAATATTACAAGAGGCCTGATGAGGTTCTTGCAAAGTTTGGGATTGAGTAAAGTTGAATTTTTGTTCATTAAAATTATAAATTTTCCCATAAGAAACCGTTCTTTTTTTGAAATTTTCTTCGCTTTTGGAATAAACCTTAATCAAAATATTTAATAACTTATTTTTCTATTTAATTGGAAGGGGTTTTGTTTGAATACCGTAAAAAAGAGATGGAACAAGAAAAATTAAATTCTGCGAAAGAGCTGCTTAAATCTTTGGATGAAAATTTTCTTAATTTGAAGGATGTTATGAAAAGCGGGGATGAAGAAAAGTTTAAGGAGATAAAAGAAAGTTCAAAAGACATAATGGGTGAAATGGAAAGAATTTTTTCCGAGGAAGAAAATTCATCCGACAAAAAAGAGGTTAAAAAGGTGAAACCGGCAAAAACGAAAAAATGATTCAGGAATATATAAGTGCAAAAGAGTCTCTTGAAAGATTAAAAATTGTTTTTCTTGAGCTTGAAAAAACTTCAAAATTCTCCAAAAAGGCTGAAGACAATTCCCAAAAAAGGCTTTTCTCATCCCAGATTAAAGTTCTTGAGAATAAACTTCTAAGCTCGATTTCTGAATTTCGTGTTTTTTTTAACAGAATTTCCTTTTCAAAGCTTCTTGATCCGAATGAAATCGAAAAGGAGCTTGATGAAACTTTTATCAAACCCGATGAAGAGAAAAAACTTGAGTCTAAAGGCGGCAAAATTTTTGGTCTAAAAGATATACTTCCAGATGAACTTGAAAATGAAACTGTAAAAAGAATGAAAGAAAAAGCGAAGAAAAAAGAGGAGGAGGCCCGAAAGAAAAAGAAGGAAGACACTTCTTACTACACAAAAATCTCAAGCAGATTTTTTTCTAAAGTTTCTCTGAAGCTCTTGTCAAAAGACTCGTTTTCAAAAATGGAGGATCATTTAATTAAGGCAAATCTTAACTACACCCCCGTTGGGTATGTCTCAATAATTCTTATGACTACTTTCCTTTCGATTTTTATTGCAGGATTTATTTTCTTCTTCTTTTTGTTTTTTAATTTTACCGCAACTCTCCCCATAATCTCAAGAGCTCCTGAAGCTATTGATGTTCGTTTTTTGAAAGTTTTCTGGGTTTTGATTGTAATACCTGTTTTAACATTTTTTTTAATGTACATTTATCCCTCTCTTGAGAAAGAAAGTACTTCAAATGCAATTGATGCAGAAATGCCTTTTGCGACAATAAGCATGGCTGCAATTTCAGGCTCGATGATGAGTCCCTCAAGAATTTTTGAAATTTTGATTTCAACAGAGGAATACCCTGCTTTAAAGAAAGAATTTACGAAGATGATAAATGAAATCAACATATATGGATATGACCTTGTAAGTGCATTAAAAAATACCTCAAAAAACAGTGCGAGCAAGCGCCTTTCGGAATTATTAAATGGTCTTGCAACGACAATTACCTCTGGAGGTGACTTGTCCGAATTTTTTGATGAGCGAGCCGAGACACTTTTGTTTAATTACAGAATTGCACAGGAGAAAGCTTCGAGAACAGCAGAGGCGGTGATGGATATTTACATTAGTCTTTTAATTGCAGCACCAATGATTTTGATGCTTCTTTTAATAATTATGAAAATAAGCGTTCTTGGGATAGCAATGAGTTTTCTTGCAATTTCGCTTATTATCATTTTAGTGGTCACAGTTGTAAATGTTCTTTTCCTTGCGTTTTTGCAAATGAGGAGGAATAACTAATGGAATTTAGAGACAGGGATTTAATCGGAATCGTCCTAGCATTGATAATTCTTGCCGTCGGAAGATTTCTTTTGCCTGAAAAGTTTTTTCCACTGGCAACCGGAATCGGGGTTATCTTGGGGGCTTTTCCTGTAATTGCCAGGATTTTAAAAGAGACAAAAATTGCAAGGGAAAAAGAAGAAATGTTTTTGGAATTTTCAAGAAACCTTGTCGAGAGTGTTCAAACGGGAACTCCTATCAGTAAAAGTATAATGATTATGTCTGACAAAAATTACGGAGCTTTAACCCCGCATATTGAAAAACTTGCAAATCAGATTTCTCTTGGAATCCCCCTTAATAAGGCACTTCAGATTTTCTCAAAGGATGCAAAGAACAGGTCTATTTCAAGGTCTCTTACACTTATTGGCCAGGCTGAGAGGGCAGGTGGAGACATCGGGGAGATTCTTGAAGCAGTTGCAGATGCTGTTAGTATGACGGATAAACTAAAAAAAGAAAGAAGGTCCATTATTTCCTCTTTAGTTGGTCAGGGTTATGTAATCTTTCTGGTTTTTATTGTAATAATTCTTGTTTTGCAATTTCAGATTCTTCCAATGGTTTCCGGAATCGGTGACATTGGAGGAACTCTTGGTTTTGGTCCAGGAGCGGGATTTGACCCCTCGTCAAGTCAAAGTGAAATTTCAAATGCATTTTTGTATTTAATATTGGTTCAAGGGTTTTTTACAGGGATAACAATCGGAAAACTTTCAGAAGGAAACTTTAAAGCTGGAATAAAACACTCTTTTTCCCTTATGTTTGTATCTTTTATTATTTCAGCCGCTGCAAGCCTGATTTTTGGAAGTTAAAATGAAAAAAGCAGATAAAAAGGGTTCTCACATAAGCCTTGTACTTTCATTCATAATTTTTGTAGTTTCACTTATTTTTGTGTATATTATTGCAGGGGCTTCAATTAATAATGATGAGTCTAAAGTTGGTGTCCTTTTGTCTATTGAAAAAAATGTAAAATCTGAACTTCTGGACGACATTTGGGTTATAAGGCTGAATGCAGACGAATCTGCAAGCTGCATGAAGCTTACAATTCCGAGTGAAGTTCTGATTACCGGGGGAAAGACGGCTGCAATTGGAGATAATGGGACTGTCAAGTCCAAAGTATCTGGTCAAAATGGAAAGAATCTTTTTGTCGAGGGAGGGGGTTTTGTAAAAGTTTATTACTCCACTATTTTTGGAAATGATGTTTTTGGCAGTGATGATTGTGTAAATTTAATCGGGGATAGTTGGAGCAAAGAAGAGGTAATTATAGAATCAAAAATAAATCAATTAATAGCAAACTTTTCAGGAAATTACAGTCTTTTAAAAGAAAAAATAGGGATTCCTTCAAATATGGAATTTAATTTGCAATTTGAATATCAAAACGGTTCTATTTTAGGAAGCCCAGGTCCAAATTTAAATACAGAAGTTTATCTAAGAGAAATTGGAATTTTTTATTTGTCCCAGAATTCAAAATATGAAAATGGCAAGATAATTATAAAAATATGGTAAAGAAAAATAATAAAAAAGGGTGGATAAAGATTGTTGAAGCTTTTTTAGCTGTTGTTTTTTTACTTGGCATCTTAATGATTATCCTTACCCAATACCATTATTCAGATGAAGAAAAGTCTCTTCTTGAAGAAAATAATTATGAAATTTTAGTCGGGATTGAAACGAACATCTCTCTCAGAAATTCGGCATTTACGGCAAGTTTGCCATCTTACTCAAATGAATCCGGTTTTCCCTTGAATTTGAAAACCTACCTCGATAAAAACATGCTAAAGAATGAGTTTTGCTTCCTTTACATATGCAGTCTTGACGACGTTTGCCTTCTTAAGGAGGAAATTAATAAAGACGTTTACTCGTCCGAAATTTTACTTTTTTCAAGTACTTCATCTTATTCTCCAAGAAAGTTAAAGGTGTTTTGTTATTTCGTATGATTTTTTTAAAAACATATATAAATTAAATTCCCTTTAAGTCGTGCATGAGGGGTAAGAGTAGCCTATGAATATCTTTAAATTTTTATACTTCAAATTCCTTTTTAATTCATGAAATTTAAATTTTTGTCCCACACTGCTGACTTAAAATTCAGGGTTTATGGGAAAACAATTGAAGAAATTTTTGAAAATTCTTCTCGTGCTCTTTTTAGTTCTATCTGTGAAGAAAAAATAAAAAACAAAAAAAAGATAAAAATAAAAGTTTCGGGAAAGGATTATCTAAATCTCCTTTATAACTTTCTTGAAGAGCTTCTTTTTTTAATTGATTCAAAAGATTTTTTTGTGTCAGAATTTCTTAGCTTAAGCATTAATAAAAAAAATTTAAGCCTTTCTGCTGAAATTGTCGGAGACTCTGGGAAAAACTATTGTGTTCATTCCCAAATAAAAGCCGTAACTTATAACAATATGTTTTTGAAAAAGTATGGGAAAAGATGGATTGCACAGGTTGTCTTAGATGTCTGACACCCAAAATTTAAATTTCCCACTTAATATTTTTGAATTCATACTTTGTTGCAATTAAAATGATGTCTATAATCCACCAAAGCCCAAGCCCCCCGAGGGTTATAAGTTTTAAAATTCCTGTCCCGACTTTTCCAATCATGAATCTGTCCACCCCAAGCCAGCCAAAAATAACAGACATGACAAGAGCCAAAACCCAGTTTACTTTCCTCACCTTTTTTATTGCCATTGAAATTTATAAGAAACTTAATTATTTAAATCTCTCCTTCCCCCTATTTTCATGGAAAACTTCAGGCATGAAATAAAAAAGGAAGGTGGGATGAATGTTCCCGGTGTCATTTATGCATCAGAAAAAATTTACGAGGATATAAAGAAAGACAGAGCATCTGAACAGGTGAAAAATGTTGCAAAATTAAAAGGGATTGTCAAAGAGTCTATAGCTCTCCCTGATTGCCATGTCGGGTATGGTTTTCCAATCGGAGGGGTTGCTGCTTTTGACCTCAAAAAAGGAATAATCTGCCCCGGAGGAATTGGATATGATATAAATTGCTCCGTAAGACTTCTCCGGACAAATTTAAAAAAAGAAGATATTTTGAAAAAGCAAAAAGAAATTGTGAAAGGTCTTTATGAAAAAGTTCCTTCCGGGGTCGGTCATGGAAGCCCTTTTCAGATTAGTTACAAAGAACTTGATAAACTTTTAGAAGGAGGGGCAAAATACATGGTTGAAAAGGGTTATGGCATAAAAGAAGATTATATTCATTCTGAAGAAGAGGGTTGCATGGAAGAAGCTGATTCTTCAAAAGTTTCAAAAAAAGCAAAAGCGAGAGGAATTGGTCAAATTGGAACAATTGGCGCCGGAAACCATTTTTTGGAAGTTCAGTTTGTTGACAAATTATATAATAAGAAAGTTGCAAAAGATTACGGGCTTTCTTTAGGGCAGGTTGTTGTGATGATTCACTGTGGTTCAAGAGGGCTTGGACATCAAGTTGCTTCCGATTACATTAAGTTAATGGAAGAGGAGTATGGGTTTCTAGGGTTGCCTGACAGACAGTTAATTAATGCCCCAATTGAAAGTAAACTCGGAAAAGATTATTTTAAGGCAATGTCCGCTGCCGCAAATTTTGCATTTGCGAACAAGCAATTGATTACATTTTGGGTTAGGGAAAAACTTGGTGAAATTTTTTATCCTAAAAAAGTGAAAGTAGAAGTTCTTTATGACGTTTGTCACAATATTGCAAAGATTGAAGAGTATGTTGTCGATGGAAAAAAGATGAAGGTTTGCGTTCACAGGAAAGGTGCAACGAGGTCATATGGAAAGGGCAGAAAAGAAATTCCGGCAGATTACAGGAATTCAGGTCAGCCGGTTTTAATACCTGGTTCTATGGGAACTGCATCTTACGTTTTAGTCGGTGAAAAAAAATCTGAGGAAATTACATTTGGTTCAACAGTTCACGGGGCAGGAAGAGTTATGTCCCGAAGTGAAGCCATGAAAAAACTTTCAGGAAATGAAATAAAAAATAATTTAGAAAAATTGGGAATTAAAGTTGGAGCTGGAAGTGAAAAAGGTCTTGCTCAGGAAGCCCCTGAAGTTTACAAAGATATAGACGAAGTTGTGAGAATTGTCGATTCTTTGGGAATCTCTAAAAAAGTTGCAAAAATGAAACCCTTGGTTGTGATTAAAGGATAAATTTGTAACTGCAAAATATCAAAATATTTATAAAACATAATAACCTGATTTTAAAATGAGGAAGGAGGGGAGAATAGTTTTTGGTCTATTATTTTTATCAGCTTTAATATTAATTCTTTTTTCGCCATCCGTTTCTGCTGTAGAATGTTCTGGAGGTCAGCAGGCTAATTATTTAGGTTGTAGCGGAGAATATACAATCTCTCAACAGAGTACTGGAAGTTGTTGGTATCATGACCCCTATTATTCTTATTGGCCAAATGGGACTATAAGATCTATTTGGAATTATAAAGCTCAAGGGATTTCTAATGGGATTTATTGCTGGGAGTACGGCACTTCTGCACAATGTTGGTCTGAAGAAGAATATTGTGAATGGTATGTCGGAGGGCAATACACAACTCTTTATGATTGTAGTGAAATTCCAACTGAATCTGGATGTCTTTCTTTAGAAAGTGGAGGATGCACGGCTGAATACTCTTGTGAATGCCCTTCCGGTACAAATTTGCAAGTAGTAGGTGAAGAATTTGCACATTGTCTAGGAACTTATGACGTGACTTACACAAATCCCGCTTATTGTTCGTGGAGAGGTGTAGGATGTGCCGGATCTAGTCCAGAGCAATGTGAAGCTAATTCATATTGTACTTGGACAGGTAAATGTTTTTCGTCAGTCTCTAACACATGTGACGGTCATTCTAACCAAGGAAGTTGTAATTCTGACAGTAATTGTAATTGGATTCCTGAACAAACCATTACTGGACCTTTCGGATTGTGTTATTCTTCTTATCCAACTGAAAGTCAATGTTTAAGTCACCAAGTGGATGGATGTAATGCAGTTTATGATAATGTTTACCAATGTACTGCTGACCCTCATTGTTCAGATTCAGATGGAAGCCCAACAAATTACAACACTCGAGGTTTTATTCATTCGAATAATGGTGCAATATTAAATGGTTACAATGAATATAATGGACATGCAAGCGACTTTTGTTTTGAATCAGCTGGGGACCCTTACGTTCCAGTTCCATCTGGAGATGGATTGCAGGAATATGGGTGCTCGGGGACCACTTCAGTTTTGAATTCTTCTGGGGGATGCTCTTATGGATGTACAGGAGGGAAATGCAATCCTGCTCCTCCAACTTGTTCAGACAGTGATGGGGGATTAGTTTATAATGTTCTTTGAACAGTATCTGCATCAAGTGGTGCTTCGGGAGAAGATTATTGTGTTTCACAATCAGCAGTAAGTGCCGGATTGTGGACGGACCCAACTTTAGGTTCTAGCTCAGGCCCTTATATTGTTGAATATGCATGCGGATCAGGAAATTATGGAAATCAGATTCTTTATCAGTGTCCTGCCGGGTGCTCTAATGGGGTTTGTAACCCTGTTGCCCCATTCTGTACTGACAGCGATGGAGGGATTAATTATAATACAAGGGGAACAGCAACAACAGAACAAGGGCAATTTCCAGACTATTGTACTGATGCGGGTAAGTTAAAGGAATATTCCTGTAGTGGAATTTCAAAAGTCGTAACTACTTATGAATGTTCAAATGAGTGTTTTAGCGGGGCATGCGTTAACCTTTACTTTGGGGATTCTCAAGGGAATAATCTAACAAATTACTCTTCAAAACATGTGGGGGACATTATTTACCTTTGGGTAAAAAACCCTCCTTTTACTTTTTCGCAGACGGATAGTTTTAAATTGAAAGAAAGTGATTCTGGTGAAGGACTCTTTAACCCTGATGACACAATTCGTTCAGGTCTTGGAAGTTTTACACTTTTCTCTGGAACGTCCATTGGTACACAAATAACGCTTTTCCAAAGTGATATAGATGCCTGTTCTCCTTCAGGAGAATCTTTGGAAGGAGCAAATTGTGAATTTTACTTTGAAATTGTTAATGATGGAATAACATACTTCTCTCAAAAGAATTCACCATATTTGCGTGTCCCAGTAAATTATAGTGGATTAGGATTAAATGATAACCTTCAAAGATATTGGGCCGATTCAAATGATTTGAGTATTAAATGGAATTCTTTATCTTACACTGGGCAGGCTAGAACTGTGGGGCTTGTAATGCTTAATTCTTCAGGCGCAATAGCAAATGAAGAAGATGGTCCGACAGCAAGTATTGTTTTCCATATATATGCACAAGATGATAGTATTGAAAGTCCTCCTTATGACTTTGGAAGTTACAATGGGAATTTTTATGATGTGGATGAAGATGGAGAGGCTGATGATGCTTATTATTTATGGACAATTAATGATAATGTAATAAACACAGTTTCTTCATACGATAATGATGGAAGTTATCAATTTTATTTTGAGGTAGAAAGTGGAACAAGTTCAGTATTAACCGTAACTCAGAATCTTGGAACGTGTGGTAACGGGATATGTGAACCTCCCGCAGAAAATGAAACAAATTGTGATGATTGCCTTGCATCGTGTGCAGGAGTTAATTACTGTATGGACTATGTTACTCAAGATTCATGTTTAAATGATTTTTGTGATGTTGCATCACAAACTCCTCCTCCAGCAGGTCCTGGGCAAACTGATGCATGTGGCTGGAACTCGTATTCAGATCCTGCCTGTAATAAAGCAATCTATTCAATAACAGGTAATGGGAGTTCAATTGGTTCATGTGTTTCAGAGCAAAATTCAATGTCAGAGGAGTGTAACGGAGGATTTTTAAGTTATTCATGGACTTCAAAGTGGACATGGTACCCTGGAAACAGTTTCTCAACTGAAGTTCTATGTGAAGCATATTCTCTAGATTGTGAAGGAAATTGTTTACAAGAATTAGGAAAAAATATATGGCATTGTGACCCAGATGGTTCTGCCGCCTCATGTATTGATGGGAGTGCACAAATTCCCTGTCCTGCTCAAATCCAGTTAAATTTCTTTGATTTAAAAAATTTAATTGTTGCAGTTTTATTGATTTTTGTATTATATGTAATTCTCCATAAAACCAGACAAAGTAAAAAAAAGTATAAAAAGAGTTCTAAGAAATAAGTTAAGTCTTAAATTGAGTTAATTGTCAAAAGAGGGATTTAATAATTTAAATTTAGATTATTTTTGAGAGTATTGATGAGATTAAACCATATTAAAAAATATTAAATAAAAGATAATCTCCTTGTAAAAAGTTTAATAATAAACTAATCACAACATTTATAAATAACTAACAAGTAGTAACAATATGAAGGATTTAATATCTAAAATAGGTAAATGGGCTGGTATGGGGCTAATTTTTGGAGGGTCTTTTTTTCCAAAAATGAATGCACAAGTTGTGAATATTAATGGTCCAACACCATGGGAAGTCTTGGGAAATACATACTCTCAGCCGTATGTTGGAGCAAGAGAAAATGGGCTTGGGAGTTTGGAATGGTATGGCTCGGGTGATGTCAACCTCGACGGAAAAATTGATTCCCTTGATTTAGAAGGAATGAATCAGGGATTTCAAAATAATATGGCTGATGTTGATGGAGATGGAATTTCTTCTACACAGAATGATAAAAATATTTTAACCGAATACCTCAATGGTGCAAGAAATTACCTTCCTAGTAACTGGAATGAATTAAAAACTCCTGAAGAAAGGGAAAATTGGTTTAATAAAATGATTGGGATAAATGATGGATTAGCAGGGCTTCCTCCTGGATGGGTTTGTGCAGATTACATAAATCAGATGAACCTTGACTTTTATGGATTGTCAAATTATGAAGAGGCTCTTTCTCAAGGTTTTATTGACCCGGAAACGAATATAGATTCAGTTGCAAAGTTTAACCTCCCAATGTATTATTTTTCAACAACAAACACAAGTGGAGTTTCACACGCAGTTGCAGGAGTTTTAGTTGGAAGAAGAATAAATGCAGATTCAGTAAGTTTAAACCCTCTTGACTTTAGAGATTGGTATTTTATAGGGTATAACAATGATGAAAGAGTTTACCCTGGAAACTTTAACATGGATCCAAATCATCCTGTTGAAATGACTAAAGATGCTTATGTTAAAAATACTCTTAATGGACAAATTTATTTTGATGTTACAGGTCCCTGGATAAAATGGGATTTAAATAATGGAAATTCAACATTAACTTTTCAGCGTCCAGGGCTTCTTCTTGAAAACCCAAATATAATCAAAGTTCATGTTGGGGGTTTGGAAGACATAATTGTTGAGGGGGGAAATGTTTCCCCTCAAAATACTTCCCTTTTACCTTCATATTTAGAAAGTGTGGGGTTTAATGCAATTCCAGAAACGTCAAAAGAAAATACGGTTCTTCCAATCAATTTAACTTATAATGATAAAGATACTTTATGGTCTCCTGATTCCACTAATTTTTCATTTAAAAGAGGGTTCTACGCATGGATATATTCGGGCGGAGTAACTAAATGGGACACTACATCCCAAAACATAACTGTTGAAAATTTAATTGGTCCAAATACTCATGTTTATGTTGGAAATCTTGACAGTATTATTGTTAATTCTAACCAAATTCCAGAGGGGCAGAATTTAACCCCCGAATTTTTGGAAGAAATTGGATACAATGCAATACCTGACACTTCAAAAGAAAGCACAAACCTCCCCATAATTTTAAATTATGTTGATGGGGACACGGTATGGTCAGCAGATTCAACGAGCAAATCTTTTAACCGAGATTTTTATGCATCACTTTATTCCTTTGGAAATTCAACTCTTGATTCAACAAGGCAAAATATAAAAATTGATAACTTAACTTCAGTTGGAGGACTTGAAGGAGGAATTTTAAATGAATTTATCGTCTCACAAAATTATCCAAATCCCTTTAACCCGAGTACAACAATAAATTATCAACTTCCGGAAGTGTCAAAAGTCAAATTAAAAGTTTATAATCTTCTGGGTGAAGAAATTAAAACTCTTGTCGAGAAAACTGAACCAGCAGGAGAATACAAAGTAAACTTTGATGCAGGGACGCTGCCAAGTGGGGTTTATATTTACAAATTTGATGCTAAGTCAGAATCTAGTAATAAAAATTACACTAAAACCGGGAAAATGGCTTTGGTGAAGTAGTTTTGGTAAAGCAATTTTGAAGGGCTTTTATGAGAGACTTTCCCAGATTTCATAATCTGCTTTAGAACCAATTTCACCTTTCCTTCCTAAAAATCTTTATAAATATCTTTTCCTTAATTTAAACAATGGAAAAAGGGGTTGGAGTCAATTGCGTCTTAGTAGTAATGCTTATTGTTTTTCTTTTGTCTTTTGTGTCGGCGTCTTACAATTTTTCAAATTATTCAATAGAGGATACTTATTCAGTAGGTTCTTCAATTTCAGGAAGTCTTAAAATCTCATTTGAGAATGAATCAATAAATTCTCCTTTTACAGATTCCTTGGGGAATGAAGTTCTTTTGAAGAGTCTTCTTTTAGGGGATGAAAGTTATTCTTATACATGTGGCTACTTGAATTGTAAATCTAAGTTTACCGGATTTTTGGCAGGCAGCACTCGCACTTTTTTTCTTCCAAAAGGAGAAAGTGTTTTTTATGGCTTGAGATTCAATCAGAATCTGGTAAAAATAAATTTTGCAGGGTTTGATTTAGAAAGTGATGCAACAGAATCGGCGGAAAATCAGGTTTCTATTGATTTTTTTAATGATGGGGTAATTGACGTGAAAAACACAAAAAAAGGGAATAATTTTGGCAGTGAAAACTTTGGATGTTTTAATTCAAGCGAGATTCAGACAGAAATAACTTTGACAACGAGTCCTTATTGCCAGGAGATTTTACTCCACGAAGCTCCGGGATTAAAAGTAGGCGCCTGGATAAAAGAAGCATTGCCGGGAACAAAAAATGTCATCATGAGTTTGTATGACGGAGATGGAGACCTTTTGAATAGCTGTATACTTTCAAAAAGCAGTATAACTTCCGGAGGAAGCAGAGTCTTTTGCGAGATTGATACTGCAATTTCTGAAAATGGAACTTATTTTTCATGCATAAATTCAGGAGTAGCTGGAAATGGAGAATATAAAACAAGAGGATTTTCTCAAGAAAACAATTGCGGTTTTCAGGGAGTTCCTCCAAAAAATTCGGTTTACAGTTATGAAATAGGTGCTTCGGAAAAGTATTATGGAAACGTGGGAATTCTCACAATAGGGAACAATCTTCCTAACGGAAACAATCTGTCAAAAATGATTGAAAATTATATAATTTCAGAATATGGAAGTTTAGACTGTTCAGGGCAGAACTGCCTTGTCCCAATAAAAATAATTTCTTCAAAAAACCAATCAGTAACTCTAAGAAATTTAAATGTCAATTATGATTTTCAGGGGGGTTATGGAGCAGTTATGAATAATTTTTATGAACTTGAAGAGGACCCGTCAAAAGTGAATTCAGCTACTGGAAGCCTTTCCCTGGGGGATTATTTCAAGCTTCCAGAAGAAGAGGGAGATTTAGATTACACTCTTTATTTCAAAGGCAGTGAATTATTTGAAAAAGAAATTTCGTTGGAGGATTTTAAGATAAGACTTTATCCTTTAAAATCTGCTGCACTTTTCCCGACAGATTTTGTTGCAGTGGTTCCATACGAATTAGAACCAGCTCTTTATACATGGGATTTCGGAGATGGTCAATCAAGAATTACTTCTGTATCTGAAGTAAGTCACACCTATCAAGGTGAAGGAAATTATACTTTTACCCTCCGAGTCTTAACAAAGGTTGGAGAGGTTACTACAAGTTTTAATGTTGAAGTGGGTTCTCCAAGAGAAGTTTTGTCTTATGAAATTGAGAAAAGGAAGGGCAACCTGGATGATTTTGAAGATTCACTTTCTTTATTAGATTTATTTGAAAAAAATGAGGTTCAAAATATTATTAATATTTCTTCACTTAGGTCAAGTCTTGAAACTATTGAAGAAGAGGAATCCCTTGCAGTAACAGACGAGGATTATTCTCACATCATCTCGAAACTCTTAAATTTGAGTTTCCCTCTTTCTTTAGATGAATCGTTTGTTGGAGGGTCTTTCTTTATTCCTTCAGAAAACTCAATAGACCTTAATCTTCTTTCTTCGATAACGGGAAAAAATTATAATGACTCCCAATCAACTTATGATTACATTCAGTTTTGGAATCAGAAGAACCTTAATTCTGACATAACTGAAAATCAGATTATTATAAACTGGGAAGACAGACTTCCAACAGTTATAAGATTTTTCGAGTTATCTGTAGAACAGTCAAGTTCAATATCCGAAGACTATTATTTTGCAATAAATGACTTATCAGACCTGAATTTTGAGGATGAATCGGAAATAGAAAGTATCGAAGGGTACAAATATATGAAACTTTCTTCCGGGACTGATAGGATTTCTTTTTCAACAACTGAAAGGGGGCAAATATCAAACTTTATGTTTATTTCCCCAAGTGTAATTGAAATCCAGGAAATAAGCCCAGTAGAAGAGGCGGGAAATAATATTTGGATTTTAGTTTTAGGAATGGCAGGAGTTTTACTGATTGGCCTTTTTGTTTACCTTATTCTTCACAAATGGTATCAGGTAAAGTATGAGCGGTATCTTTTTCCTGACAAAAATCATCTTTATAATGCAATATTTTACATAAACAATTCGGCCAGAAACGGAATGGAGGATTATGAAATAAGGAAAAGTCTGCTTGATGTCGGATGGAAAGGGGAGCAAGTAAGGTATTTAATGAAAAAATATGCTGGAAAAAATACTGGAATGTTTAATTTATTTGGATCAGGAAAAGCAGTGGAAAACCAAAGAATGGGTGTTCCCCCAAGGCCCGGAATCAATTCAGAATATCAGGAAAGAGGGAAGGATACAAAATTTAATAAATAATATGGAACAAATAAGAAAATGGCAATAAAAAAGGTGAAGGATTTTTTTAAAAAAGTATTTTCCGGACTTTTTAAAAATAAAAAAGACATAAAACTGGGGTTTTACGGACCTCCAAATGCCGGTAAAACCAGCCTCGCCAACAGAATTTGTAAAGATTTTACGGGTGAGGAAATCGGTTCAGTTTCCAAGGTTCCTCATGAGACAAGAAGTGTTCAGTTCAAGGAAAAAGTTGAAATTTCTTATCAGGGAAAATCAATGACTTTTAAGATGATTGACACCCCCGGAATTGCAACGCGTGTAGATTATGAGGATTTTCTGAAATACAAAGTTAATAAGAAAGAAGCAAAGATAAGAGCAAAAGAGGCGACTCAGGGGATAATTGAAAGCATAAAATGGCTTGATGACATGGATGTTGTAGTTATTGTTCTTGATGCAACTGAAAACCCTTATAATCAAGTTAACATCACCATCATTGGAAATTTGGTTGCAAGGGAAATACCTGTTTTAATTGTTGCTAACAAATCGGACCTTAGAAAAGCAAGCATAAAGAAAATTGAAGAGGCATTCCCCGAATATACAGTTCTTGGAATGAGTGCAAAGTATGGGAAAAATTTAGATAAATTTTATGAAGAGATTTTTAAAATTTCAAAAAAATCAAAATAAAATGGCAAATAAAAATTCAAAAAATAAAAAAATAAAAGGTTTTTCAATAAGATTCATGCCTTATTCTGAAATTAAGCATCTTGACAGCACACAAAGGATAAGAAGGGTGCTGGAAATCGTTTTTAACAATTATATCCTGATTATTCAGGGAAGGCTTAAACCTGAAGAAGAAACAAGGCTTATTGAAGACACGATGGCAATGATAGGTCACGTTAAAGACTTTAAAGGAATTGAACTGGCCGTTCTTGGTTCTGATGAGAAAAGGGGTGCAATTGACAGACTCAAAAACCGGCTTGTCGTTGGGCTTTCAGGGGGAGACCTTGGGGCGGTTACAATTATTGGTCCAGCAAGCATTGTTAAAGAAATTAAGAGAGACCCTAAGAAAATTGAATTAATGCTGAATAAGTGAGCCCATTCCTAAATATTTTTAAGTTATGACTTCTTACTCTTTTTAAGGAGAGTTAAATTAAAATGAGTCACCAATGTGTCAAATGTTCAAGGATTATTCCTTCCGGAAGCAGGGAAATTTTAGATGGATGTTCAGAATGCCATGGAAGGTTTTTCTTTTATGTAAGAGAGGAACAACTTGAAAAGTTAAGGCAAAGAGTAATTGAAATTCCAGAAGAAGATAAAATAAAAATTGAGGAGGATGTAAGAGAGATAGCAGGAATAGAAGCAGATGAGATGCCGGTAATTCTTGATTTTGAGTCAGTTAGGGTTACGGGTGAAGGAAAGTTTGAGCTGGACCTTGTTAATTTGTTTAACAAAAAAAGACCTCTTGTCTACAAGATTGAAGAAGGCAAATACTTAATTGACCTTGCAAGGACGCTTCAAAAGTCTCCAGTTGATGATTCTTTTGAAAAGAAATAAGGAATTACCTGCAATTTAATTTGACCTTCAAATAAATTAAAAAACTCTTTAATTCATAAAGACTTATGAAAAGAAAATTAAACTCTGTTCTGAATGAGGTTTTGGAAGAAATAAATCCTTCAGAAGATGAACTTAAAGTTATTAGGGAATCTCTTAAAAAATTCGAGTCTTACCTTAAAAAAAGGATTAAAAAACTAAAAATTGATGCAGACCTTTTTGTTGGCGGAAGTTTTTCAAAAAATACTCTAATTCGAAAAAATTTTTATGACATAGACTTATTTTTGAGATATGGGAAAAAGCATGCAGAGAAAGATTTTTTTAAACTTTCAAAAAAAATTCTTAGGTTTGTAGGGGGAGTTTCTGTAATTCATGGCTCAAGAGATTACTTTAGAGTAAAAGGTAATTCATTTTTCTTATATGAAGTTGTTCCTGTCAGAAGAATAAGTCGCCCAAGTGAAGCCGTAAACATAACAGATTTAAGCTATTTGCATTCCAGGTATATAAATAGAAAAATAAAAAATAAAAAAATTCTTGATGAAATAAAACTGGGCAAAGCATTCTGCCACGGG
The DNA here is from genome assembly GCA_030699005.1 of archaeon. GTDB lineage: Archaea > Nanobdellota > Nanobdellia > Pacearchaeales > GW2011-AR1 > GW2011-AR1. Next base: position 6,541 of record JAUYLQ010000059.1, on the reverse strand, counting down.
ACAAAAACATACGGGGCAGAAACTTATGTAAGGGGATTTAGCGGTTACTCCATTGAACTTTTGATTTATTATTTTAAGAGTTTCGAGAGATTCCTAAATGTGCTTTCAAAAAACCAGGATAAAAAGCTTATTGTCGACATCGAGAAATTTTACAAACGAGAAGATGTTCTTATTGACATGAATGGCTCAAAACTTGACTCTCCCGTTATTTTAGTTGATCCTACGTACAAGGCAAGAAATGCCCTCGCGGCGCTTTCTTATGAAACTTTTAAGAAATTCCAGGTAAGTGCCCGGGCTTTTTTAAAAAATCCTTTGGCGGATTTTTTTATCCCCAAAAAAATTGATTTTCAGAAAGTTAAAAGCGAATCGCAAAGAAGGGGATTTCAATTTTTACGTTTAAAATTAAAAACAAAAAAAGACAAGGGAGACATTGCGGGAGCAAAGCTCTTAAAATTTTTCAATCACCTGGAAAAAGAGTTTGAAAAATATTTTGAAGTCAAAATAAAAGATTTTGAATACATTGAGGGGAAAGCTGGAGAGGGATATTTTGTTTTAAGCCCGCGTAAGGAAATTGTTTTTAAAGGCCCTTCAGTAAAAGATGAAAAAAATTCTATAAGATTCAAAAAAGAACATGCAAATACTTATGAAAAAAAGGGAAGGTTTTATGCATACAAAAAGGTCGATTTTTCATCCCGTGAATTTTTAAGGAAATGGGCAAAAAAAAATAAAATGAAAATCAAAGAGATGAGCATTAGTGGAATTGAAGGTTATTAATTTTATCTAAAACTTCACCCAATAATTCCTCAAGTTCAGAATCATTTTTTCCTTGAGGGATTTCAACTTCCTTTGTGTTTGAGCAGATACTATATTCGTAATTGTTAGAGCTTGTCTGGATTAGATGGTATCCCAATCTCTTTAATTCGTCTTTTTTTGTTTGGTAGTACTCTTCAGATGGTGCCATTTTAATCCTTGACAACCGTTTCAAAAAGACTTGCAAAGGCAGTGGCAAAGAAGTCAGAATTAAGCCATATTGCCTGGTCTTCTTTTTCGGATTCCTTGTTTAAGTAGAATAAAACTTCTTTTTTGTCAACAATAAAAAATTTAGAATCAATATCAATTGGTTTTATTTTTATCTTCATGCTCACAGAGAGTTTTTTAATTGCTTCAGCATCTCCTGAAAGGGCAACTTTGATTTTTACATTCTTTTTCTTCAATGAGTCAAATGTATCTATGAAAAGCTTTTCTTTAAGTTTCATTTCCTTAAAGTTTGTGCAAATGATCACTTCCTCTTCGGCTGAATCAATTATTTCTTTTAAATGGTTTGAAATCGTGCTCCTTCCTTTTATTGATGCCGAAAGGTCTTCTCTTCTAACTGGGCTTATTCCAACGTTGTAAAGTTCCTCAAGCTGGGTAAATTCATCAGTTTCCTTTACTTTAAGGAGACTTTGGAATTTTTCTTCAGCTTCTGTTCTTACATTGTTTTTTAGTTTTTCTAAGATTATTCTTGGCTTTACACCAAGGTATTTAACAGGTTTTCCCAGTTTGACAATGGCAAATCCTTTCTTTTCCAAAGACTCGAGAACATCATAAGTACGTGACCTCGGAACTCCTGAAATTGAGGCGATTTCTCCTGCTGAAGCTGAGCCTTTTCCAAGAAGTGCAAGCCAGACTTTCGTTTCATAAATGTTTAATTCAAAATAGTCTTTTATTTTTGCGATTAAGTCAGTTTTTACGAGCATTTTATTTTAAGGCCTCCTTATTTGGTTGGAAAGTGTTATATTTTTTTGAGGTTGCTTCCAAACCAATTTCTTCTAAGCTCGAGATTACCTCTTTGTAATCCTCAGATATTTTTTGATAATAAATTGCATCCCTCTTTAAGTCATTTAAAAGATTCCCTTCTAATTCCTTGCAGTCTTTTCCACCCAAAAGGTAAATTCCATCTTTACAAGGCAAACTCCCGTTAATAATTCCGTTTGTTTCGCTCTTTACAGTCTCTAATTTTCCTAATTTTCCTAAATTATAAATTTTTTTAGTGGAAGGATTTCCAGATGTTTCAATATTTTCCATTTTATTTTTTCTCCTGTTTTTGTTTTTCAATATAATCTTTTAATTCCGGAAATAATTTGTATAATTCCATTTTTATTTCATCGGAAAATTCATTTTTAGAGAGGTAGGAAATACTCAAGTGAGTGGTCAGATCATTTCTACGTGTAGCATCACTAATTAAGTTTCCCTCGTAGTTTGGAATACTCTCTTTTATATTATCAATTTCTTTTTTTTCAGATTTTAAAGTATTATCCAAAAATTCATTGAATTCAGCTAGTTTTTCCAGATAATTTTTGTCTGTCATTTTATTTTTTCTCCTGTTTTTGTTTTTCAATATAATCTTTTAATTCGGGGAATAGTGCATTAAGATTAGAGAGAGCAGTGGTGTATGCCGCTAAAAGGTTTGCTGGTTCTACCCTGGCTACATAATTTGGAATATCTTCTTCCGGATAAATAGACTTCATTTGAGGTAGATTGTCTAACCTCATTTTGTTAAATCTAGCCATCTTGTTCAAAAGTTCATAATGTTCTGCTAACCTTTCCAGATAATTTTTGTCTGCCATTTTATTCTTTCACCTCGTCAAATTTATATCTTCCTTTAAAATCATTTGATATTTTCATAACAGTGTTGTCAAGGCAGTCTTTGTTTGGTCCTATAAGAAGAATCTTGGCAGGGTAGCGATAGTTTGCTAAGATTAAAGAAACCCCTTCAAAATCTAAAAGATCCGCAACGGAGTAGTTTTCTATTGATGGAATAAACGGGATACGTTTCGAATCATATTTTTCACGAAGTGAGTCATAAAGTCTTGTAGAATCATAATTTCCCCTTATGTTCTCTCCGTCTTCATTTTTAACATGATATAACTGATTTGTCATGTTATCACTCAGTGATAACATATTTATAAAGCTTTCGTATGTTGTGTTTGTAAAGGGGTGACATATGGTAAAAGCTTATAAATAAGGAGATTTTAGAGTTTTTATGGATAGTAAAGATATTGTTAAAAATAATAATAAAACTCTTCAAAGATTAGTTGAAAAAATTGAGGAATTGGGATGCTCGGAATTTAGAGCAATCGTTGATAAATCGGAAGTTACTTTTTATTTTATAAATCAAGAGACATACAGAATATTAAGAAGGGAAAAATCTAGGATATCGGATTATATTTTTAATACTGCAAAAGAGCGGTTAGATTTCCCAAAAAAACCTTATCGGACAAAAAACAAATAACTAACGATTAATCCAAGGAAGATTCCCGCGGTAATAAAAGGCATTGCGGGGTAAAACTTCTTTTTTTCTGAAAACATCAAGAGACCCATAAGCCCAAGGAAGGCCCCCGCAATTGTAACTATTGCCGGAACGAGTCCCCATGTCTTCAAGACAACCCCCGAAGTAATTATTGGGAAAATCACGTCCCCGCCGCCAAGAATTGCAAGGTTTATTTTTATTTTAGCTTTTTTTAGTTTACTTTCAAGAATCTTTTTTGATTTGTATTTATCTTTCATTTTTCTTAACTGTTCCTTTACTTTTTTTGAAGCATAAGGAATTAAAAATCCTCCAAATATGTTCAGTGTTTCCATCTGATATTTTGCCATTTTTTGCATAATTTTTGATTTCCAAACTGCCCACATGTCGTAAATTGAGATAATAATTAGGAGGACTATTATTGTAATAATGCCAAGAATTGGAGCAAAAATCGAGGCAATTCCGGGATAAATAAGAAGTTCAGTTAAATTGTGGACGATGATGTCCCTTTTGTAAATTTTATAAAATGAAAGGGGAAGGGCGACTAAAAGCCCGATTATTGATGCATATCTTATCTCGGGAAGTAGCGCCGTGAAAGAAATTCCAAGTGCAATTGCAACTACTGCAAAGAACCAAATTTTTATTATAAATTTTGACCTTATTTTTATCAGGAGGAATATAAGTGAAACAGCAATTACAAAGGAGAATAAGAATGAAATAAGAATTGAATATGGGTCTAAATTTTCCGTTTCTTCCATTTCAAAACCCATCCCATAAGGAAGAGTCTTTCCTGTATTGTTCACAATTTCTCCGTTTACAACTTTTTCAACGGCATAGGTATTAACCACATAAAGTCCTATAAATTGTGCTACTAAAAACATCAAAAGAATAATCACTGTAATTTTCTTATTGTGCTTCATATTTTTTGTAGGGAAATATTGTTTTTAAATTAGTTGAAAAAGAGCTTATTTTAGCCTTTAATATTTTGCATTAAAGCGTTTATAAAAGCAAAAATAATAAAGTTTATTAACCCATACTCCTCGGATTTAGTATGGAAGAGTTATATTTTGTAACCGGAAACAAGAGTAAATACAACGAAGTTAAAGAGATTTTTGGAAAAGAAATTGAGCGGTTAGATTTAAACCTTGATGAAGTTCAGTCAGGAGACATTTATGAAATTTCAAGGGAGAAGGCAAGAAAGGCTTATGAAATTTCAGGTAGAACAGTTGTTGTTGAAGACATAGGTTTTTATCTTGAGTGTTTAAACAAGTTCCCAGGTCCTTTAATAAAATTCTTTATTTCATCAATTGGAATTGATGGGATTTACAGTCTTGTTAAAAAGTATAAAGACAATACGGCAATTGTAAGGTGCGTTGTCTGTTACTTTGACGGAAAAGAATTTCATTTTTTTACGGGAGACTTGAGGGGGAAGGTTGTTTCTCCAAAAGGAAAAAATAACTTTGGCTTTGACCCGATTTTCCAGCCAGATAAAAGCAAGAAAACTCTTGCTGAAATGAAAAAGGAAGAAAAAAATGAAATCTCTCACCGGGCAATTGCCTGGAATAAGTTCAAAGAATTTCTGGATAAAAAATAAATTACCTTAGTCTTATAGTTTCAAGTCCTCTTGGAACAGTTGTTTCAATTCGATTAGCTTTGTAAAGAGATGAGGCAAGGTCAAGAGACTTCGAAACTTCGCCGTGGTTTATAATTATTCTTTTGGGTTTTGGTTCCATGTTTCTTACATAATTCATAAGTTCATTTCTTCCGGAATGAGGGGAAAGGCCATTTACAAGTTCAACTCTCATTTTAACTTCAAAAGTTTTTGTTCCAGTTTCATCTTCAATTGTTACTAATCTTGCACCTTCCTGAAGCTGGCGCCCGACTGAGCCAGGACCCTGGTAGCAGCTTAGAATCAAAAGATTATTTGGGTTGTCGATAAAATGTTTTAAGTATTCAACTGAAGCTCCTCCAACAAGCATTCCTGATGTTGCAATAACAATACAAGGTCCCCCGTCAATTACTGCTTTTCTTTCCTGAGGAGAACCAACTCTTGAAAAGATGTCCGATGTGAATGGATTATTATCCTGGAAGACCATATTCCTGACATTAGAGGATAAAAAATCAGGATAAGCCGTGTGAATCGCGTTAATATCCCAAATCATCCCATCTACATACATGGGGATTTTTGGAAGTTCCCCTATTCTTATTGCTTCTTCCACTCTCAAAAGAGTTTCTTGTGCGTGGCCAAGTCCTAATTCAGGAAGTAAAACTTTCCCGCCCTTTTCTATAGTTTCTTTAACAAGATGAAGGAATTGTTCATCGGTTACGTTTCTTGGTGGCAGGACATCATTTTTTCCTCCGTAAGTCGATTCCATCTGAATAGTTTCAACTCTTGGAAATTTATTTACTGCAGGATCAAGTAACCTTGTTTTTCCATATTTTGTGTCCCCCGAATACAAGAAGTTATGGGCACCGTTTCCGATGTTTATATGTACCTGGGCTGAACCCAGAACATGCCCCGCATTATAAAAAGTAATTCTTATGTCAGGGGCAATATCATGAACCTCGTTATAATTTATGCAGATAGTTCTTTTTACCATTTCAGAAATGTCCGCAGATGAGAAAATTGGAGCTGCAGCTTGTTTATATGCGACACCTATAAAATCAAGCGCGAGAAGTGCTGAAATGTCTCTTGTTGGAGCAGTCATGTAAACAGGTCCCTTATACCCCATTTTATAGAGGTAAGGCAAAAGTCCGCTATGGTCTAAGTGAGCGTGTGAAAGAACTATCGCATCAAGATGGGAAATATCGAATTCAGGAATATTAAATACGGGAAATTTGTCTTTTCCGGAGGATGCAACATCAATTCCACAGTCAAGAAGTATTCTTGAAATTGGGGTCTGGAGTAAAAAGCAGCTCCTTCCAACTTGCCTTCCTCCGCCGAGAACTGTTACTCTTGCCCATCCATCTGACTTTTCCTGCGTCCACCCCGAATAAATCTTTTCTCCCACCTCATTTAGGAATTTTTTTCTTTCTTTACTTTTTTCATATAAAACACTTCTTATGCTTTCAGTTATTTTTGATTTTATTGAAGGGCTTCTTTGAACAACAGGGGTCCATAAGGTTTCTTTTTTTATCTGATCCAGAATCATTCCGCCCTTTCCTATTACGAGCCCGGGTTTTTTTGCTTCAATTGTAACTGAACTTCTTGGTTGGTCAAAAAGTATGTCTGTAATTTCTGCTTCAGGAGGA
>JAUYLQ010000047.1 GCA_030699005.1 archaeon | reverse complement strand
TTATATGATGGAATAAACAAATCAGGGTTTACTTTTGGAGTTTTATCTTCTATAATAGATTACAACATAGAATGGGATACTGAGAGTTGTAACTCCCATTAACAACAGGACTAAACTTGGTCGCCGTTCGGCACGGGCGTATGAGGGGAGTTTATTTGAGTGACCCTAGTTTGAGTTAGTTTTTTATATAATATTCTTATTAGTTTTTTATGGGAGTTTTGCTTTGGGGTTCCCCTAGCAAAATTTATTCCCCATTAATTTTACCGAGTTTAAAGTAATTTTTTACTCTATACTATCGGGGCGCGATTGCACATACGCATCGTGTTTATCGGAATGGCGATTTTTTCAAATGCCTCCGATGAAAATCGCGAAGGTTGCAATAGTATCTGAATAATCCCTTTATTTTTAAAGTTTTATAAAAAAATTCCCAGAGAAAAATTATTAAATCCTCTGGCCTTAAATTTTATATGGGAAAAATAACTAAATACTCTCTAATAAATGCCCTTGGAACTTCGGCTTACATTGTAGCTGTTGCTTACTTAATGTCTTTTCTTGAAAACATTTTTGATGGAAAAGAGAGTGTTCTAAGTCCGATTTTTATGATTATGCTTTTTGTATTTTCAGCTGCTTTTACGGGAAGCCTTGTTTTTGGAAGGCCCGTAATGTGGTATCTTGATGGAAAAAAGAAAGAAGCCATTGCACTCCTGTTTAGAACACTTTTGATATTCTTTGTTATAACAGCTATAGCATTTCTTCTAACCTTCCTAATTATCTAAAAACTATCCCACAATAATCAAATTTATATAGGGGGGGTAAGTTTGTTTTGTATGGGATACTTGGACAAAGAGGAAATATGCAGAAAATGCAATGGAACTGGAAGAGTAAAAGAAAAAGACGGAACATATCACGTTTGCTATGACTGCCTTTCAGAAGGAAGGTTAAACCAGCACACCGATGTAAAGGATTCAAAAATCAGGCTTTAACCATTGACATTATTTTACAATTAAACTTTTATTTTTCCCTAACCCATATCTCTAACATTAACCTGATAACTTCTATTCTGCCCATTGGGGGATAATAATTATAAAACTCTTGACTTGAATCAACCAAACTTTCTCTTTAAAAAACTTCCAATATAATAAGCAGAACCAAATAGAATAACTCCAGGCAAAAGAGTGATTCCAATTGTAGGAATGAGAAAACTTGAACCAATTGTCCCAATTGCTCCAACTCCAATTGATTCTAAAATTTTAACGGCTTGGGGGACATTTTTCTCAATATCTTTTTGAAGGGCATCAATTTGCATAACCATTTTTCCCTTCTTTAAAATTTTAACTTTTCTATCTTCTTCAGAAACAATAACAACCAGATTGTCGCCTCTTGCTGAACTTATCGCAGCACTGTGCCTCGTTCCAAAGTTTTTCATAACTTTCCCTCCCCTTATTTTAACTCCATATGCTTCCATAAAACCCCCCTCATTTATTACAACAGCCCCGTCCATTAATGCAAGAGATTCGAGAAGTTTTGCATTTTCATATACTTTAAATGGCGGAATGGTCTGGTCAACAAGAGGTTTATATTTAACTTTGCCAACGACAAAAAGTGCCCCTTCACCTCTTTTTGCAATTTTTAAACCTACTTGCAAAAGAGTTTCTTCTATTTTTTTGTAAAGTGCTTCATCCATAAAATTTATGGGAAAAATCCTTATATAAATCTTATCTAATAATGTTCCATTAAAAAAGATAAATTTTAATAATCAGTTATATTGAGTTTTTAGAAGCCCCATAGTACAGCGGTCAAGTATTCAAGCCTCTGGAGCTTGTGACCCAGGTTCGAATCCTGGTGGGGCTATTTTTTTCTCTGATTCTGGGAAAAACCTCTTTAAACTTGCTCTTCCTATCAATTTCATGAAAAGATATCTTTTTTCGTCAAGAAGAACGGGGCATATTGAGAACATGCACAGGCAAAGGGTGAAATATCCCGAAGTTGCAAAAAGGATAGTTGACTCTTCAGACATAATAATTGAAGTTCTTGACGCAAGGTTCTTTGAAGAAACAAGAAATCTTGGTCTTGAAGAAGAAATAGAAAAGCAAAATAAAAAGATAATTTATGTACTAAATAAGTGAGACCTTGCAAGCAAGGAAAAGATTGAAAAGATAAAAAAACAAGTTTATCCGAGCGTGGTTGTTTCCTGCACAAATAGGACAGGCATAAAAAAATTAAGGGATTTGATAAAAATAACTGCAAAAAAAATTGAAAAAAGGGAAAGAAGGGAAATAAAAAAAGATAAAATTATACTGTCTGAAGAGGGGAAAATTAAGGTAGGGATTATTGGATACCCTAACACTGGAAAAAGTTCACTGATTAATATTTTATCTGGAAAAAGCGGAGCGGGAGTCGGATCTGATGCCGGTTTCACCAAGAATATCCAAAAAATAAGGCTTTCTGAAGATGTTGTAATGCTTGATTCTCCTGGCGTGATTCCAAAAGAAGAATATTCAAGTACAGACAAGGAAAAAATATCAAAATCAACAATTTTTGGGGGTAAAAGTTACTCGCAAATAAGAGACCCTGAATTAATAATAAATGAACTTTTTAAAATGTATAAAACCTACCTGGAAAAATACTATAGACTGGAAGCAGAGAATTCTGAAGAGCTTATTGAAAAAGTCGGGCGTAAAAAAAATTTTCTAAAGAAAGGCGGAATTGTGGATGAAGACAAAACCTCAAGAGAAATCCTAAGAGCCTGGCAAAAAGGTGAAATTAAAATTTAACCTGCAAATTCAATTTTAAATTCTTTTATTTTCTCTTCTTTTTCACTTGAAGAAATCTCTTCAAGATTTTCTTTAACCATAGCCACATATTTAAAAACCTTTATTGGAGAATAGCCTGCACAATTTGGATTGTTTATTGGGTCATAAATGCAAGTTTTACAGTCTCCCATCCCAATCTGGTTTAACAAGAATCGCGGAAGGGTGACCCCGTGGTCAGAAACCTGATGCAAACAATTGTAATCCCCCTCCATCGTGCATTAAAAAAGAATTTCAGGCTTTTAAATTAATCTGTAAACGGAGATATTCATTCGAGGGAGTAGGAATTCTTGGGATATTCAGAAATGTGAAGAAATCCCGGTATAATTACAAAATAGTCCTTTCCATTAAATGTTTCTTCTTCAGAAAGATTGTGAACTAGAAACTTCGGTAAATCTTCCTCTTTTAAATATTCTTTATCAATATAGTCTAAAATTTCCTCATCCACGGGTGCACAATCTCTAAGGAATTCATCCGGAAAATAAATTCGAATCCCTCTAAACAAATAATCATGAACGAACATTTCCTCCAAGACCATTAATAATCCTGACAAAAAGAGTTTAAATAATTTTAGTCATATAAGTTCCTTCCAACTTGTAGCCTAGTTTTTTGTAATACTCACGAACCCCCACTCCCGAAATAACTGCAACTTTTTTATATCCATTTTCTCCTGAAATCCTCTCGGCTTCAGACATCAAAAATTTTCCGTATCCCATATGCTGAGAGTTTTTTCCTTTTTCATGAAGGTTTAATGCCTGACCATAAACATGAAGCTCACGAACAACTGCAGAATCCTTCAACTCTGGAAAGATTGCTTCTTTTGGAAACCTCAATCTTAAAAGACCAAACAAGATGTCTTCTGAATTCACAATTTCAAGAAAAAATTCTTTCCCCTCGGAAGAATCATACTCCATAATTTTTAATTTGGTGTCAAGTTTTAATCCATCCCCATTAAAACCAATCTCCCTCATCCTTATTTCCCTTATTTCTTCATTTCCAACTTTGAGTTTATCCTCAACATCTTTCCTTATTGAAGTTGAAGCAACTTTTCCAATCATCTTCTCTTTTGGAATTTCTCTCATAACTCTCATGACTCGGGCATATCTCGGAATAAGTTTCATCATTTCAGTTAAAACTTTTTTTATTTCCTGGTCGGTGTAGGTTTTATAGTTTATCCTTTTATACATTTTTGCTAAGGGAGAGTCTTCAACAATCTGGCAAGGATAAATTTTCAATTGGTCTGGTCTGAAACTTTCATCATCAAAAAGAACCTTAAACTTCTCAATATCTTTCTCGATATTTGAATACGGAAGCCCCGGCATTATGTGGTAGCCAAGTTTAAACCCGGCGTCTTTAAGCCTCCCGCTTGCTTCTTCAACATCTTTAATTGTGTGACCTCTTGCAGTTTTTTTGTAAATTTCATCATCTAAAATCTGAACCCCAATTTCAACGCGTGTTGCACCGTATTCCCTCATCCTTTTTATTTCCTCAATTGAACAATTGTCCGGTCTGTTTTCAATGCACATTGCAACAAGCCTGTGTTTTGCAGTTTCATTTAGCTTTTGGGCTTCATTTAAAGTTTTGGATTCCTTTTCATTAAGAACATCATAACATCCTTTTATGTAATCGTACTGGTAAAGAAGGGGATATTGCAGGAAGGTACCCCCGATTATAATAAGTTCAATTTTTTCAGTCGGGTGACCCATTTTAATTAAAGTATCAAGTCTCGACTTGACCTGCTTCTTCACATCAAAACCAAGGGAAAGTGCCCTCATAACTGCCGGGCTTTTGTCTGTATAACTCTGAGGAACATAATCTCCTCCGGGGCAGTAAATGCATGTTCCGTGATTGCATTTCCTTGGGGGAAGTACAACTGTTAAAGGGGTTACCCCTGATTTTGTTCTGACAGGTTTTTTTGGGATTTTCCTTAAATACGCCTCGGTTGGAATTGCCATATATTTTGAAGAAGAGAAGTGTTTTTAAAGCATATTAGTGAATAAAAAGTATGAAAAAAAGCGAATTAGAGGAAAAAATTAAAGGAATCTCAACCCACATTTCTGAAAACATGCTAATAGAGACTCTATATGATTTAGCAAGAAAGGGAAAAGGGAAGGTAACTCAGGAAAGTAGCCATACAAACCATAACTATAAATTAGAATGTGGCAACTTAAAAATTATTTTAGATGATGGGGGAATCATGGGCCAGGGGGATTTGGAAGTCTTTTACGATGGAAAAAGAGTTTTATCTCTAGACAGGCACTCTGATGGGAAAGAATATATTCCAAGTGTCAACCACTGGGGTGTTTTGGAATACCATAAAGGTGACTGGGAAGAAAATTTAAAAGAGATTAAAGAAACCCTTGAAAGGCCTCATTCAAAAGCGAAAAAAGAAACATACAACGAAGAACACGAAGTTCCAAAAGAATTATTAAGGGAATTAGAAAAGAGATACGACCTGGAATAAATAATTTTTTAACCTAACTTTTCTTTTAAATTTTAATGGAAATTGAAGACCAAGAAAATTTATGGGATAAAATAGCTCCTGAATGGCATAAATACAAGGAAAAACCATCAGAGAACGCGGTTCTTTTCCTAAAAAAGGCAGATGGAAATGTTCTTGACTTGGGTTCAGGTTCAGGAAGGCACCTAATGAAGATAAAAGACGGAAAAATGTTTTTACTTGATTTCTCGGAAAAGATGCTTAACCTTGCAAGACAAAAAGCGAAAACTGAAGGAATTCCGGCAGAATTTATCCATTCACCATTAGGAAAAATTGAAAAACCTGATGAATTTTTTGATTATGCGATTTGCATTTCTGCACTTCATTGCGTAAGCGGAAAAACAAAAAGAAAAAAAGTGATTGAAGAATTATTCCGAGTTTTAAAAAAAGACGGAATTGCTTATATCGGAGTCTGGAACAAAGACTCTAAAAGATTCAAACGTGCAGGAAAAGAAAAGCTTGTGGGATGGGGGGAGTTAGGAAAAAGATATTATTACCTTTTTAACGAAAAAGAAATTCATGATTTATTTAAGGCAGTTGGATTTGATATTGTCTCAACGCACAATTCAGAAATGATGATAAACTTTGTTGTCAAGAAGAGATAACTCAAAATATAAATTATTATAAACCCAATAAATTTCAGGGATACAATGAAGATTGCATGGATTGACCATATGTATCACGATGGTTTTGATGGAAACAAAGATTCTCTTGATGAATATTTAAAAGAGTATAATTTCAATTCAAAAATAGATATAGAAAGAGACTTGAGTAGTTTTATTAAAAAATTTGGATCTCTTGAAAAATATAGAACTCTTATTTTACACAGCGGATTAAGAAACCAAAAAGATTATCTTGAAAGAATCCCAAAAAAGCATCCAGAATTAAAGATATATTTTTTATCATACAGCCCTGAAGATTATATAGAATTTAAAAAAAGGGAAATTAGGGTAATGCAAGTTTCATATGCTCTTCCAGAAATAATAAAAGAATCAGAACTTGGAGAATTAATAGAAAAACTAACAAAAAATTAACCTTTCTTTTCTTCCTTATTGCCTTTTCCCTTAAATATCTTCATCATGTCAAAAAGGCTTTTCTTTTCAAAAAGGATTATTTTCATTTCATCAAGGGAAAACGTAACTTTCAATAATCCAAGATTATTTAAAAAAACAGTTATAACTAAAAATTCTTTTCCATTTAACTTCTGAAGGCTGAAAAGAATTTTTTGAATTCTCCCCTTTACCCCCTCTTTTAACATTCTCTCCTGAATATGCTTTTCAATGTCTTCAAAACTAAAATCATGTTCAACTGAAATCTCTTCAAAAGGGCGGCTGTCAAAATTTTCAACTTCAGAAAATTGAATTTCTTCACCAACCTTAAAAGAATTCATCTTTTTCTCTTTTGGAAGCCAAAAATCAAAGTGAACGCTGTTTCCCTTCCCTCCTGTTTCCCTGTCAAGAATAAAAAGGGAACTGCATGGGTAAGCTTTTGGATTTTTCTTAACAAAATTTTTGTATTCTGAAGAATCAACAAGCTTTTCATAATAAAATTGGAAGTTCATAAAAATTGTAAAACTAGGGGATTTATAAAATTAATTAATTCTATAAACTTCAAAATTGTCAAGGTAAAATGAACCGCTTTGAGTTCCTCCCCACATTCTCTCAGGCATAACTCCCAACCTGAAACTTTTCTGCATGGAGTTAGAGGTGTCTCCCATTACACTTCTGCCAATGAATTTACCATCTATAAAAAAGTCAACATACCCGTTAGGGTCAGACTTGAAATGATATTCTAGGTCATGCCAGTTTCCTTCATTAACCAGAGATCCATTCATTTTGTTTTGAGGAACCCAATGCTGAAAGTTTGAATTGTCTGAATATTGCATGTACATATGGGTATCAAAACCAGATGTGTTAACGGCTATGTCTGACCCTCCCTTGTTATCAATCATTATTATATTCTTCCCATATGCTGAAGTGGCGTCGTGACCAAAACTAAATCTTATATCCTTAGATATCCAAAAACTATTTGGAATCATCATACTAACTTTGTAAATATAATCTTTCACGTTATAATCCTGGGTCTGAACATACATTTCAACCTGTCCGTCAAACAAAACTTTCATTGACCTGATTCCTGCCCTACTCGCTTCACTTGTAACTGTTACCTTGCCTTTGTCATTTTTTACAGGCCATTTATTTAGGTTTCCAGATTCAAAATCATCACTAAACAGCAGTTGAGTGCTAGGCTTAACTTTGTACATTCCTGCTCCCGGTATTGTAAATTTCACATTCTGACCTGAACTTATTACATTACATTGCGTACAAACCTGAAGTTCTTTCATTATTACCGGATTGTTATTATTTACATTGTATAAAGTTACTGTAGCCGAAGTATCAAGTTCCGGCAATTCATCTCCCTCGATTACAATAAGATTATTCCCAATAGTTACATATGCATCCAAAAATAAGTTCGCCATGTCAAGACTTTGTAATCCGAATTCTATTTTTCCATACCCTGATTTCTCGAGTACAACGTTGCTTACCGCGGTGATGTCATTTACAGCACTAAAGTCAGTTGTTGCCCCATTAAAGTTCTCATATATAGGAACATCTTTTATGTTACAAACGAAATTCTTAGAATAAGGTGTATTTAGGACTTCAAGGAAGTGGCCTGCCTCAATCTTATACACTGATTGCCAAGGATAACCAGTTCCAATATTGTCATCCATATTCTCTACCTTATTAAACATGCTTTGAAGTATGGATTTATCGTAGAATCCGTCATAACCAGGATAAACACAATTATAATCTCCATCGTGAGAAAAACTGTAATAAAAGTCTAACCTCTTTTTTAATTGAGCCATATCATTGTCATCCATCACTAAGCAACTCTTCCATCCTTCTATAATTGCCTCAGACTCAAGCCTTTTGTAACCACAACTGCTCTCTTTTTCCGCGTGTCTCAGACCTCCAGTAGTATTTCCCGATTTTATGTAATCCCATAATCCTTCATGATTCCAATAATCCCAATAAATAATATTATTCTCATAGTAGAAATTCTTCTTGAGATGGTAAAGCATTTTTGCCGCCCTATCCCTGTACTTAATGTCTCCTGTAATTCCGTATAAAGTAAGCATTGCGGACATCCATTCGTCCTGCTGATTGTGTGGCAAACTCATTAATGCACGATTACCCATATGAACTTCAGAATCATTAAGAAACTGATATACTCCTGAGCCGTCGCCGACCTCCATAAATAATCCTCTTCTATTCCATTTGTCAAATAAATTTTCAATCTGTGCTAAGTAAGCATCGGCATCACTGCCATATTCGGCTTCTAAAACGGGATCTGACCTGACAAATTCAATAAATTCGGTTATGGGTCTCACGATAAGCCCTTCTGCAACAACATAATCATGTTTAACTCCGAGTGTCCTACTGTAAGAGTCTCCGTACCAACCCCATTCTTTCTGGGTATTTTGAGGGGTTTTACCGTAGCCTTCGTAAGTAAACGGACAAGAGGCACAATTATTCCCAGCAATATTGTCTTCTATACAAAAAAGTGCATTAATGTCAGACCGCATAACATCTAAATATTTTGTGTCACGAGTAGCTTTATACACAGAAGATATGCTTTGCAGCTTATAACCTTCACCCCAACCAATACCATCATTGTCATCCACGCCATCATTGTCGTTGTCACAAATATAAGAATAAGAGTTCATTGCTATCCTATCAACAACCAACTTCAATTCGGCGCATTCATCCTTGCCATTGACTATGCAGTAAGCAGGCATTGGATCTTTGTTTTTAACATTGAATGAGATTAAAGTAGAAACTTCAGAGGATGACCCACTATATCCTTTTGCATAAGTACTATAACTTCCGACAGTGGGATTTTGAATAAAATATTCATACGGCTTTGAAGTATCCGATGACACTAATTGGTTATTCAAATAAAATTCAACTTTACTATACACCTTTTTAGTACTTGTTTTTATGGGAATAGTTTTTCCCAAAAAAATTGGCTCTCCGTTTGATGGAGAGATGATACTTATTCCTCCTATTGCAGAGGGCGGAGGGGAACCAAAATTCACCGGAACAATTGGTGCACTTCCTGAATAAGAAGTCAAACGTATCTTGTCAATCCATGCCCCTGCTTCACGTCCATAAAATGTGAATGTGTGTGTCCCCGTCGTTAAATT
>JAUYLQ010000032.1 GCA_030699005.1 archaeon | reverse complement strand
GAACTGTCCAAAAGAACATTTTTTTCTGTGCAAACTTTTTGTAAATCCGAACTGTTCATTTTAAGCGTAACTTAGACCTAAAGAAATAACCTCCTTTACTTTTTCTAAAAGAGGGTCTGAAAGGCCAAGTTTTATTTCTCTCATTCGCCCCCCTCTTCCTTTAGAGATAACCCTTACATTAAGGATTCCAAGCATATCAAACTCTTGAATTATATCCCCCACTCTTCTTTGGGTCAAGGGTTCAACCTTATACTGCCTGCAAAACCTTTGATAATGGGAATAAACCTCCCCCGTAAAAAAAGGGTATCCTTTTTTTTCTTCTGAAATTGAAATTATTGAATTTAAGACCGTTTGAAATTGCCGCGGGTGATTACTTACCAAATCAAGAATTTTGTCTCTTTCTATTTTCCCTTTAGCTTCATCAATATGCTTAATTGTAACTTTTTTTTCCCCTGCTCTTTCTGCAAGTTCTCCTGCAACCCTTAGAAGGTCAAGTGCCCTCCTCGCATCCCCTGATTCCCTTGCGGCATAAGCTGCACATTTTGCGACAACTCCTCCCTCCAAAACTCCTGATTTGAATGCCCCTCCAACTCTTTTAACCAGGATATCCTGAATCTGCAGTGCATTATAAGGTGAGAAAACAATTTCCTCTTCAGAAAGGGAGCTTTTAACCCGGGGGTCAATATTCTCAAGAAAAGTTAGGTCATTTGAAATCCCAACAAGGGAGATCTGTGACCTTGAAAGTTCAGAATTTAATCTCGTAAGGTTATACAAAAAATTATTTGAAATCTTTTTAACCAGTTGATCCACTTCATCCAGAATAAGAACCACTAGCTGTTTTTTTCCTTCAATCATCTCAATAAACTTGCTATAAACTGCCTGAGTCGGAAGACCCGTTGCCGGAACCTCCCCTCCAAGTTGTTTTATAATCTCGGCAAGAATCCTATATTCCGTATCCGCAACTTGCTTCAATTTGCAGTTCAGATACTGAATTTTTAATTCAAACTTTGAATCCGAATTCCTTTGCATCCTTTTTTCAAGAGCTTCTTGCACTTTGAAGATTGAAAGAGTTTTTCCTGTTCCGGTATTTCCATATAAAAAGAGATTGCTTGTTTTTTCCCCCCTAAGAACCGGAGCAAGAATTGAAGCGATCTGTTGTATCTCTTTTTCCCTGTGAGGAATATCATTCGGAGTATAATTTGACTGCAAAAAAGATTTGTCTTTGAAAATGCTATTCTTGTCAAAAGAATCAAAAATTTTATCTAATTCATCACCCATTTTATTTTTCCCTCGGAAACTTTAATTAAAACAAAAATCAAAAAGAGACGCACGTCAATTTCCGATGGAAATCCTCTTTTCTAATTTGTGTTCTAACGGAAAAAAGAAGAAAACCATATATAAAAGATTATGACTACTAAAAAAGAAAGACGCCTCTATTTCCCATGGAAACCCCAAAATTTGGAATAAAAAATATTTTTCTGTTTATAATCTCTAAATTCTATCTCTTACTTAGAACATCTAAATTCTTATTTATTGTATCTAAATAATACCTTTTCTTTATAATAACTGAATTTTTCTTTATAATAACTGAATTATACTCTCTATAGATAATAACTATAATAAAATTTTTATTTATATATAATATACTTATATAGATAATAATAAATATAAATTTTTTTAAATAAAATCGAAATGCAAAGAATTCAAAAAACCAAAAAAAAAGAGTTCCAAAGGAAATAAAGGTGTCTCTGTCTACCCCAAAATCTTTAATTTTTGTAAAACACCCCTTTTACAAAATCTATAAGAAAAGAGATAAAGAATCTTTCTTTATATATTTTTAATTTAATTTGTAAGTTACAATTTTTCTAAAATCTCTTTTAATTTTTTTACCCTGGTTCTTCTTGAATCACTCTTAAATTCTTCTTGAATTTTTTTTAAAATCTTTCTTGCATTTTTAATTTTTATTTATGCTCTTTTTTCTTAATTCTCTTTGATTCTTTGTCTTTAGTTGGAGGTTTAGAGCAAGATTTCGGATAATCTACAGGGATTTTTTGAGAATAAAAAAGCATATCTTTTTTTAGAGATAAATTTATAAACAAATTATCTTTAAACAAAGTATGCAAACAGAAAAGATACCTTTTAACCTAATTTTAGGGAAAATGATTGTAACAAAAGAGGGTAAAAGGTTAGGTTGTGTTAAGGATGTTACTTTTGAAACACGTTCAGGAGAATTAATAAATCTCGTTGTTAAAGATTCAACAATTTATACCAAAAATCTTAATTTAGAGAAGTCCTCTTTCGGTGAGCTTCTTATCCCGTATTCTGCAATAATTGCCATAGGGGATTTTGTAATTGTTTCTGAAGAAGACCTAATATAGTTAGAATTGATTTTAATAAAACCCGAATTTGAGGCAAATTTCTGATTTTTTCTTTTAAAGAACACAAATCTTTAAAAATAAAAGATTTATTGTAAATTACAATGAGATTCGTTGCATTCAATTTAAAGAAAGTAAGCGGAGAGAGATATCTGAATGATTTTTCAGATTTAAATGTCGGGACATCAATAAATCTTAATTCCGTTGAAGAAAATAAGGCCTCACAGCCCAGGCCAGGAACGATTTATTTGGATGTTTTTTTCACATATATCATAGATTATTCTAAAAAAGTAGCAAAAGTAGAGCTAGATGGTAAAGTTGTTCTTTCCGTAGATGAAAAAATAGGAAAGGAAATTCTAAAAAATTGGAAAGGGAAGGATCTTAAGGATGAAATTAGGGTGGAGATTTTTAATGGCATTTTAATGAAGTCCAATCTAAAGGCCCTCCAGATTGAAGAAGACCTTGGACTCCCCCCTCATTTTAAGATGCCTTCTTTGTCAATTCCTAAGAAAGAGTAAAAAGTGAATTTTAAATAATTTATTAAAGGTTTTTTTCTTTTTTACTTGATGAAGATTTCCGAAGAAAAAAAGAAGAAGATTTCTGAACAGATTCTTTTGGTTTTGTTCCAAGAAACCCCCCGTCTGCTTTTTACCTCTAAAATAGCGAACGAGGTTGCAAGGGATGAAGAATTTACGAAGGCTCTTCTTATGGAATTGAAGAAAAAGAAGCTGGTTATAGAGGTCAAGAAGAA
>JAUYLQ010000016.1 GCA_030699005.1 archaeon | reverse complement strand
AATTTTCCAAAGCTTAATAAAGGGTTTTTCTCTTAACTGGTTAAAGAAAAATGGTATTTGAAACCTATACGGATTATGCAAAGGATTACATGTTTGGCAATTTTTTTACTGCAATTACTGTTGGAGCAGTAATTTTAGCCGTAGTCTTCTTTATTGCTTTATACGTTTATCATTCATTAGCTTGGTATGAAATAGGAAAAAGGCGAAAATACAGGCATTCATGGCTTGCATGGGTTCCTGTTGCAAACATTGCAATGATTCTTGAAATGGGGGGTTTCCATTGGGCATGGATTTTCTTAATACTTATTCCAATACTGGGCTGGATTACGCTGGGCTGGATTGCAATACTCGGCTGGATTGCAATTTTTGTCCTTTTTGTAATCTCTGTTTGGAAGGTTTTTGAAAAGGAAAAGTACCCAGGGTGGTTTAGCCTTTCACTGGTTATTCCAAAAGTGGGGGGAATTTTATATTTAATAGCAATAGGTTTTGTTGCATGGAAAGAGGGACCAAAAAAGAATTCTTCAGTTACCGTTTCAAAAACTCATGCAAAGAAAGTCACAAAGAAAAGAAAGTGAATTAATTTTTAGTGTCTTATGCTTTTTTCCACTGAATATAATTCTTTTCTAAGATTCTGATGACCTCATCCCGTTCTTCAGCTTTACCAAGACCTTTCCAGTCAAGGACAGCAAAATCCACTTCTTCAACAGTATTGTTTATTGCTTCCATAATCATTCCTTCATTTATAGGAGAAATATATTTTGGGATTATATGGGAAATTGCTATATTTGAGTCCAATTGAAGTTTATCAAAAGCTGGACAATAATGGGGCCCCCCTATTCCGATTGCAATTTCGTGATAAGGGTTTTCTTCCCATGTTTCTATTGCTTTTTTAATCACTTTCGCAACAACAAATGACGCTTTCTTGTCCCTCCATTCTTCTTCACTTCCCCCAATTTCAATAAAAACGGAGGGTCTTTCAATTAAGGGGCCATGATGGGTTGCTTCAAGAGTTATTGAATACCTGTTTAATTCGGATTCATCTTTTATTTTTTTTAAGGTTAAAAACAAATGTTTTTGAAAAAGGGCGGATGCCGGGCTTAGTTTTCCCTCTTCTCCACCCCCCCAAACTTCTCTAAAGTTTCCAGGGGCATGAATAGAAAGGGTTTTGTTTATTTTTTCTGATTTATGTTTAGATGCAAAAATGACGTAATCATATTTGTTTATTTTATCCCTATCAAGACATCGCGTATCCAACATCTCTCCATCAATTAAATAAAAATCAAATTTCCCTTCACTTATGTCGGAAAGATTTGTAAGAATATTCATGCTTGCAGGGTCCATCCTGCTCCCGACAACTAAGAACTTAGTGAACATGTCTGGAATAACGCCTTCAAGATTATAAATTTTAATGTTCTAAAAGCAATATAAAGAATACCTTTAAATTAAGAATTTACTTTGTAAAAATATGGAAGAAATACTAAAACTCACACTTGGCGTTCTCCTACTGGTAATGGGAATACCCCTGGGGGATTATTTAAGGAAGATTACGCTTGACGAGCAAAAAGACGGAAGAATTTGGTTTAAAATTTTAACAACTCTTGGAATTTTGGGGGGGTTTATAGGTCTTATACTTCGGGAAGACTGGGTTCTTTTCACATTCTTTTTTATTGCAATAGTTACAAGCAGGAATTTAGTTGATAAAAAAAGAAGAAATCCAAAAAGAAGTTCCAAAAAATAAATTCTTATAAACCGCAAATTTCTTTAAGAATAAAATGAAAATAGAAGATATCCTTAAAGAAGAGAGATTCAAGGAATTAGATTTATTCTTAACTGAAGAGATGAAAAAATTCGCGGGGAATGATTTGATTCAAAAAATGAAAGAAGTTATTGGTGAAGAAGATGCAAGAAACTGGTTTTATTCGCCTTACCTTGGTGGAAAAAGACCTTATGATTACTGCAAAGAAGGAAATACTTCAGAAGTTCGCGACATTCTCTCGAGAATTGAATATGGTCTCTCTCCATAATCTTGATAAAATTTAATCAAATGAAGCCTTTTTCTTTATCCTAACATAAATATCTCCTATAACAAAAACAATTCCTGCAGAAATCAGACTATACCCTAAAATTTTTTGCTCCCCAAAAACAATTCCCACAAGAATGAAAATGAAGGCCAATCCTTCAAGAAATGAAATCTCTCTTTCTTTTTGATTTTTCTTTATTAAAAACGCGAGAATTGATATCCCAAGAAAAGCAAGAAGGGAAACAAAAAGATACATTGATACGGGGTCTTCCATGCTTAGAATTAACTTTTCCAGCTTAATAAATATTTTGAAAATGAATGATGGAGAGTGCTCTTGAAGGAAATAACGTGTTAAAAAAGCTTAATCAAAACTATTATAAACAAAATTCCCGAACTATTTTTCATGTTATACTTAATCGGACTTGGCTTAAATGAGCGGGGAATTTCAAAAGAAGGTCTTGACGCAATTTTAAAATGCAAGAAAGTTTACCTTGAGAATTATACTGTCAACTTCCCATACACAGAGCATCAATTGGAAGAGGTCATAGGAAAAAAATTCAAAATTGCTGACAGGGAAAAAGTTGAAGACCTAAGCCTCGTTGATGAATCAAAAAAGTTAAACGTTGCCCTTTTAGTTTACGGCTCACCATTAAATGCAACGACCCACATAACTCTTATTAATGAATGCAAAGCAACAGGCGTAAAATGCAGGGTGATTTGCTCATCCTCAATTTTTGATGCAATTGCAGAAACTGGTCTGCAACTCTATAAATTTGGTAAAGTTGCATCGATGCCTTCCTGGCAAAAAAATTTTGAGCCGGATAGCTTCATGAAAATTGTAAAAGAAAATCAAAAAATAAACGCTCACTCCCTTATTCTTATTGACATCGGGCTTGAATTCAAAAAAGCATTTGAGCAGTTAAAAGTAACAGCAAAAAAAGAAGAGGTAAAACTGGACAGAATTGTTATTTGCCAGGCTCTTGGAACAAGGAGCTCTAAAATTTTATATAGGAGCCTTGAAGAAGCGGAAGGTTTTACCGGAGTCCAAAAACCATATTGCATAATTATTCCTTCAGAACTGCATTTTTTGGAAAAGGAAGTTCTTGAAAATTTTAGCGGAAGATAAGATTAAGAGAATGTTGTATGATATTTCACTGCATATACTTAAATATTAAAAGGGGTCTAAAAAAATATGGAAAAAAAAGATTTATACGCTTCAAAATATGAAGACTTGAATTTTGTCGGAATCATTGAGCACATCAAAGAACCCCCTTACATTGAATATTGCCTCCTTAATCTAAAAACAGGGGGGAAAGAACGCCATAAGAACCTTAAAAGTCTGGGTGAATCGGTGGCTCTCGAATTTGGAGAAAAATTCAAGGAAAAAATAACTTATGAACCCCCGGAAGAGATTAACAAAAGAATTGAAAAAATGGGACCACCACAAAAATTTTACTATAAGTTATTTACCCTGGAAAAGGAAAAATTTGAAAAATACGTTTTGGAAGAATTGAAATAGCTCCCTTTTGTCTTCAAAAATCTTAAAAACCGCCCCTCCTTAACTTTTAAATGGAGATAGATAAAGCGGAAAAGGAAATTTTGAAATTTTGGAAAGAAAATAAAATTTATAAAAAATCCAAAAGAAAAAACTCAAAGGGGGAGAAATTCTATCTTATGGATGGACCGCCTTATGCTACGGGGAGTATTCATATGGGAACTGCCCTAAATAAAATTCTGAAAGATATTGCAATGAGGTCAAGAAGACTCCAGGGTTATGACGTTTTTGACAGGGCGGGTTATGACACTCATGGCGTTCCGATAGAATTCAAGATAGAAAAAGAAATCGGGACAAAATCAAAAAAGGACATCGAGGATTATGGAGTAAAAAAATTTATAGATAAATGCAAGGAATTTGCAACAAAATATATTGGGATAATGAATGAAGAATTTCTTAACCTCGGAGCTTGGTTTGATTTTGAAGCTCCTTACCTTACTTTGTCTGATGAATACATTGAAACAATATGGGACACTTTTAAATCTGCAGAAGAAAAAGACCTTTTATACCTCGGAAAATACCCTGTCCACATATGCCCAAGATGTGAAACTGCTGTTGCATTTAATGAGATTGAATATGAGAAACAGGATGACACCTCAATCTTTGTAAAATTCCCCTTGAAAGAGAAAAAAGACACTTTTCTGATTATATGGACTACTACGCCATGGACTCTTCCCGGAAATGCCGGGGTAATGGTTAATCCTGATTTTGAATATGAAGAAGTGGAAATTTCAAACGGAGAAAAGTGGATTATAGCTAAAGATTTGGTTCCGAATATAATGGCTCATCTTGAAAGAGGGTACACCCCAAAAAAAACTTACAAAGGAAAAGAGATGGAAGGGTGGAAATATATTAACCCTCTTGAAAAAAATTTAAATCTCAAATTAAAAGATTCCTACCGGGTTGTTCTTTCAGAAAGGTATGTTAATTTGGACGAAGGAACGGGGCTCGTCCATTGTGCACCCGGTCATGGAAAAGAAGATTATGAAGT
>JAUYLQ010000015.1 GCA_030699005.1 archaeon | reverse complement strand
TTCAGCCACTTTGAAACAAAAGCACTAATCTCACTTAAAGAAATGCTCCCGCTTCCATCAGGGTCTGTACCCGTCGGGCATGCAGCAGAAACAAAACTAATTAATAAAAAGAACCCCAAAATTGTAATTAAAACACCCCTTACCTTCATCAAAATAAAAAAGCAAAACCTATTTTATATATGTTTTTGAATTAATTATCTAATGTTCTCCAAAATTTCAGGAATCCTTTCTGCTTCCTCAAAATGACCTTCATCCCTTTTTATTATTATTTTAGCCTTGAATCCGTCTTCAAACTTTTTCCATTCGCGTGGGGAAACATAAGGGTCATTTGTTGAAAAAATACATGTAATGTTTCCCGTGTGATCAAGAACCCGTTCAGGGTCTACCTTATTATTCACCCATGGATGGGCAATTTTTAGCTCTTCACTTTCAAGACCAACCAAATCAAGCCACGGTGCAACAAAAACGCATCCCCCAATTTTCAGGTGTTTGTGGCTTTTTTCTAAGAACCTCATTATGGTCTGAGCTCCTATGCTGTGCCCAATAAAATAAGTATTTTCATCAATTTTTGGAGCGTTTTCTTCCAGATACCCAACCCATTCTTCAATTACAGGGGAATTCGTATTTGGCATGTCAAAAGAGTAAACTTCATAACCCTTTTTCTTTAATTCCTTTTCAAGCCATAAAATCCAGGGCATACTCGAATCAAATCCCCACCCATGAATTACATAAACATGCTTCATAAACTGTAAAATGCTACTTTGATTTTTAAAATGTCCTAATTTAAAAGAAAGCAGTATACATTCATACCGCCTAAACTTATAAATCCAGGATTTAATTTTCTAATATGGGACTTTTAGGCTGGGGGATAACTTTCCTCATTATTGCTTTAATTGCTGCACTTTTCGGGTTTGGAATAATCGCAGGTTTGTCCGTTGAGATAGCAAAAATATTGTTTGTAGTCTTTATTATTTTATTTATTCTTTCACTTATTAGGCACTTAACAAGAAAAATTTAGTCATACTTCTCATAAAAAATTCTTTCTTCTGAAACTCCCATCTCACTTAACCTTGAAGATACAGAAGAAACCATCTCTTTTAACCCGCAGACATAAAAGTCCCCCTTAAAACCTAAAGGAATCAATTTCACCAAAAAATCCTGAACATATCCCTTTAGTTTATAATTTCCGTTCAGGGGGTTACTTAAAATATCATAATAATTAAAATGGTTTTCCTTTGAAAATTTTTTCAATTCTTCATCAAAGGGCAAACTCTCCTCATTCCTGTACCCTCTTATTAAAGTAATCTGATTATTCAATCCCTTATTAAACAAATCTTTAATGATACTCATAAAAGGTCCAAAACCTGTTCCTGAACTTATGAACACAAAATCTTTTGAAAAATCCTTAACACCAAAATCTCCAAGTGGACCTTTCATCTCAATTTCCTCACCTATCTTCATATTGAACAAATAATTTGAAGCATAACCTTCCTTAACCTTCTTGAAATATGTAAGGATGTAACCTTTCTCTTTCGGTGAAGAAAAAATTGAATAATCCCGGAGGATTCTCTTTCCGTCTTTGTAAAAAGCCATCCTAACGTATTGACCAGCTTTAAAATCAAAATTTTCAGGAACTGAAAATTTAAGAGTTTTTGTTTCCTCGTTGATATTGTGATTTTCAAGCAGTTTTGACTTGAATCGGAAAGGTTCCATTCCAAATAGAAAAAGTGAAGAGTTTAAAAAGGTTTAATTGGAATAAATCTCAACTATATTTATATACCTCCTCTTTTTTCAGAATATAAAGGAGAAAATGGTAAATTTCGCTCATTTTGCAGATGTTCACTTGGGGGGGTGGAGACAAGGTCCTATGCAGGACTTAAATTTCACTGCTTTTCAAAAAGTCATAAAAACCTGCATAGAAAGAAAAGTTGATTTTGTTTTAATAGCGGGAGACTTATTCGATTCTGCATATCCCCCAATTGAAACTTTGAAAGAAACTTTCGCAGAATTTAAAAAATTAAAAGATGCAAAGATACCTGTTTTCATAATAGCAGGGTCTCATGATTATTCGGCTTCAGGAAAAACTTTTTTAGATGTTTTGGAAAAAGGGGGTTTTTGCAAAAATGTTTTCAATGCAGAATTTAAAGAAGAGGAAATCCTCCTCTCTCCAACAGTATGGAATGGGGTGGCAATTTATGGATATCCCGGGAAAAAGTCCGGCCTTGAAGTTCATGACATAAAAAAACTAAAACTTGAAGATGCCCCAGGAATGTTCAAAATTCTAATGCTTCATACAACAATGGACAAGGTAAGGGGGGTCCTTCCAATTGAATGCGTTGAGGCAGACAGGCTTCCCGAAGCAAATTATTATGCACTCGGACACATCCATATAGATTTCAGATACAAAAACCTAGTTTATCCTGGACCGGTTTTCCCCAATAACTTCTCTGAACTTGAAACTGTTGAAACGGGGAGCTTTTACATTGTAGACACAGAAAACTTGGGAAATCCCTTTGAGAAAATCGATATAAAAGTAAAAGAAATTATCTCTTTAGAATTTGAAGTAAAAAATGCCAACATTACTAACGAAGAAATCTTGAAAGAACTTGGAAGAAGAAACCTGAAAGATAAACTAGTTCTTTTGAGGGTATATGGCGAACTGGATAACCAAAAAATTTCAGACTTAAGGCTTGAAAGAATAGAGAATTTTTGTATTGAAAACGGAGCTTACTTTTTTTTGAAGAATATTCATGACCTGAAAACAAAAGAAATTGACATCGACATAGAAATAAAAAATAAAGAAAACCTCGAAAAAGAAACAATAGAAAAATATTCTTTTGAAAACCCATCAGAGTTCAACAGATTTATTCCGGAATTAATGGAAGCACTATCCGCTGAAAAGCAGGAGGGAGAAACAATTGATTCATTTAATTCAAGGTTTTTGGGCGAATCAATTAAAGTTTTGAAATTGGAATGATAATAAAAAAAATAATCTTGGACAACATAAGAAGTTATGAACATGAAGAAATAGATTTAGACGTGGGTTCAACACTTCTTTCAGGAGACATCGGATCAGGAAAAACTTCAGTCCTTCTTGCAATTGAATTTGGCTTATTCGGACTTCAACCGGGGCAAAGGGGATCAAGTTTACTAAGAAACGGAAAGGAAAACGGGAAAGTTACTTTAAACTTTGAAGTGGATGGAAAAAAAGTTTCAGTTGAAAGAACCTTAAAAAAAGGAAAAAGCATCTCTCAGGATTATTCTGCAATAACAATAGATGGGGAAAGAACTGAACTTTCAGTTACAGAATTAAAGCAAAAAATACTTGACCTTTTAAAATATCCCTCTGAATTTTCAAAAAAACAAGATCTCCTCTACAAGTTTACTGTATACACTCCCCAGGAAGAGATGAAAGAGATAATTCTTGAAGATTCAGAAGTAAGAATAAATACTTTAAGGCATGTCTTTGGGATAGATAAATACAAAACAATTATCGAAAATGCTTCTGTCCTGAGATTGAAACTTCGTGAAGAAAAAAGAATGATGGAAGGAATAACCTCAAACATGGATGAAGAAAAAAAAGGGATTTTGGATAAAGAGAAGGAACTTGAAAAAATGAAAGAGAGTACAAAGTCCTTGGAATCTGATTTAGATGAAAAAAGAAGATTGAGAAGAGAAAAAGAAAAAGAAAAAAAAGAAATTGAAAAAAAGCAGGAAGAAAAAAACAGGATAAAAGAGGAAATTGGGAAGTCTAAGATAATGATTATTTCAAAAAAAGAAAATTTACAATCCAGCGAAAAGTCGATTAAGGAAATAAAAAAAGAAATTGAGAACTTCAAAAACTTAAAGTTTGACGAGAATAAAATAAGCGAAATTGAAAAAACAATTATTGAAAATAGGAAAGAAAGGGAAAAGTTTTTCAGCAAAAGAATAAAAATTAATTGGGAAATTGAGATTTTAACGGGAAAGTCAGAAGAGCATCAAAAACTCCACAATACTCTCTCTGACCTAAGAACGTGCCCGACCTGCCAGCAGGATGTCGATGCAGTTCACAGAGCAAACGTTCTGAACAACTCTTACAATGAAATTTCAAAAGCAAAAAAAAGAATCGAAGAATTGGAACTTGAGAAAAGAGAAATTTCTGGAAGTTTAACTGAAACAGAATTGAAAATTTCATCAGGTGAAAAAGAGCTCACTTCCATGAAAATTCTTAAAATGAAGCTTGAAGGGATAAATGAAAAAGAAAAGAAATTAAAGGAAATTGAAAGAGGAGAAGAGTTTTTGAAAAAGGATATAATCCTCTTAGAAAAACATCTCTCTTCCTTAGGGGATTCCTTTTTCTCCTTATCAAAATATGATTCAATTTACCTTGAAAAAGAAAAAGAATTAAAAGATGCCCTAAAAAATGAAAAAATTTCAGAGATAAAACTTGCTGAAGTTAAAAAAGAAATTGAAGTCTATTTGAGAACAATTACAGAATTAAAAGAAAAGCAAAAAAAGATAATGGAAATAAAAAAGAAGCTGGATTACCTGTCTGAACTTGAAAATTGGATAAATAGAAAATTTGTTCCGGTCGTCACATTCCTTGAAAAAAATGTTATGGCTTCCCTTAAAAAAGAGTTTTCAAAACTTTTTTCAGAGTGGTTCCAGACGCTTGTTTCTGACAATTTTGTTGTAAGGCTTACTGATAACTTTACTCCTTTAATTGAGCAGCATGATTATGAGATTGATTATAAGGACCTTTCAGGAGGGGAAAGGACAGCAATCGCACTTGCATACAGACTTGCACTTAATCAGGTAATAAACTCCCTTATGAGCAAAATAAAAACAAAAGAACTTGTAATCCTTGATGAACCAACCGACGGTTTTAGTGACCAGCAACTTGACAAAATGAGGGGGGTTCTTGAACAGCTTAATGTTAAGCAATTAATTATTGTTTCACACGAACAAAAAATAGAAGGATTTGTTGAAAAAGTTATAAGATTCAAAAAGAATTACGGAGTTAGTGGAAAAGAATGAAAAAGTAAAAAAAGTGTTAAATAATTAATTTTATAACCTCTAAAACATTAAGTTAAATATGGGAGACGATGTTAAAGGGAACTTAGCAAAATATTTAGTATACACTTCAGACTCCGAAGTTGGAGAAGGACTTGTAAAATTAATTAAAAGGCAAAATAACTCGGGAGAAAATTTAGAAAGATGGCTATGTCGAATAATCCCAGAAAATTTAAAAGAAATCGCAATGGAGCCTGACCCAGACATAAAAAAATTAAAAGAAGCTGTTTATTTTTACCTTAAAGGAAAAATGGACGGAGAAAGATATAAAAAAGATTATCAAAATGAACTTTCAGAGAACGTCCATTACAAAGCGGGATTCATGGAAGCTCAAAGAAGAAAAAGAATAAATTTCCTATCATTTATGTTTTCAGAGGATTAAATCTTTCCCAATTTTTTGGCAAGTGCTTCAGTTTGAACAAGAATTTTTTCAAGTCCGTCAAGCCCCTTATTCCAGAAATCTTCTTTTGTTATGTCAATTCCCATATCTAAAAACAATTTCTTAGGGGATTTTGATTCTCCAGATGACAAAAAATCTTTCACTTTTCCTACAAATTCTGGGTTTTCCTTTACCTTTTCCTGCATTGTTTTTGAAATTAAAAGTCCTGAAGCGTAAGAATAAACATAAAACGGTCTCCTAAAGTGACCCACATACATCCACCAATTATCAGCCTTTGAACAATCAACTGATGAACCCATATATTTAGATAAGTTGCTCTTAAACAGTTCTCCAATTTCTTCTTTTGACAAGTAACTCTTTTCTCTGAAAGTTTTATGGAGTTCCTTTTCAAAATTATAAAAAGCAACCTGCCTTTGTATTGTAGAAATGTCTCTATCTAATTTTTCCATCAAAATTGCAAGTTTCTCTTCATCCCTTGCCTCCTTAGTTAATTCTTCCAAAACAAAGTCTTCCATAAACGTCGACGCAACTTCAGCTGTTGAAAGGGGTGTTCCAAAGTTCAGAGAATTTTGTTTTTTCATGAGTTCATTATTAATCCCATGACCGGTTTCATGAGCAATTGTCGTAACATCATCTAAACTACCTGCATGATTAAGTAAAATGTACACCGGTTTATTTTTTGTAAAGTGGACACAAAATGCTCCTCCATCTTTTCCTTTTTTAGGAAATGCGTCTATTTTCCCTGTCTCGACAAAATTTGAAAAAATTTCTCCAAATTCAGAATCCAAGTTTCCCAAAACTTTTTTTACAAGTTTAACTGAATTTTCATAATTGTAATCGGATTTTATTTCCCCATAATTCATTGCTCTTTCAGAATAATCGAGTTTGGGAACCCCAAGTAACTTTGACTTTAATTCATAATACTTATGCGAAATTTCAAACCTTTTTGTGACAGATTTAATCAATGCATCGACCACTTCGCTTTCCAAATCATCATCCAAATGCCTTTCAGAGTCGGGTCTTTTAAATCCTCTGAGTTCATCATCAATTTCTTTATTTCTAAGAATAGCATTTATTTCTGCTTCAACAGAAATTCCATGTCTGTCCAAAATATACTCAAAATTCATTTTAGCGTTCTCCCTTACTTTTTTGTTTTTACTTTTCATAAGGTTTAACAAATCCGGATAAGTTTTTTTGCCATAAGACCCATCTTCAAGCAAAGTTTTTCTTTCTTCAGATAAAAGAAGTTTATCGGTCATGTCTTCCCATGCACTGTGAGCACTCCTTGATTTCAAATCAATAATTTTCTCTTCTTTTTCACTTAGTAAATATTTGGCTTCATTAAAAGAACCCTCAAGATAATGTTTATATTCATTTAAACCGGGATAGCCCAAAAATTTTGTTTGATTTTTTTTTGAAATTTTGGCAACTTTAAGGCCAAAAAACCTTATTTCGTCATTCATTTTTTGAGAAAACTTTTCTACGCCCCTAAATTTAGAAGTGACATCCGTGTCCCCACTATCTTTCTTTTCTTTTAACCAATAATAAGCCTCCTCATTTGTTTCTTGATAATCAGTTAGTAATTTTTCATATTCCTCCAAAGCTTCCTTTAAAATTTCCGGTTTTTCAAGGTAATCTTTCCTGTTTTTCCACTTTGAAGCAAATTTTTCCGTTTCAGATTGATAATTCTTCCTTTCTTCATTGAAATTAACTTCTAAATCCTTCAAATCCCACTCAGTTTTCATCAAAACCCGAAAATAGAAATCTTTATAAATTGTTGGTTCCCCTTAATTTTGGAAATTCTAATAGGTTTTATTAAGAAAAATGGACGACGACTTTAAGAAAAATATTTTGAAAACAGGAACTACAATCCTGGGAATTGTTTGTAAAGACGGAGTTGTAATGGCTGCAGATAATCAGGTATCAGCTGGAAATCTCGTAATGGGGAAAACAGAGAAAAAAGTCTTTCCAATAAATGGTTACTTGGTAATGGCAGGATGCGGAATGGCTGCAGAAATCCAAAAAATCCCGAAATACTTGGCTGCTGAATTGAAATTAAAGGAATTGCGGTCAAAATCACGCCCAACAGTAAAACAAGCTGCAGGACTTCTTTCAAACTTTAGAACTTCCGGCCAATCAGCTTACCTTCTTACAGGATTTAATGAGGATGGCTCAGCCGAACTTTATTCAACTGACCCTGCCGGACATGTAAGAAAAGTTGAAGATTATGACGCAAGCTTTGGTTCAGGGATGCCTTTTGTATTGGGTCTTTTGGAAAGACAGTACAAAAAAAGCATGGTTGTAAAAGAAGGAGTTGAACTTGCAAAAGAAGCAATAAAATCCTCATCACAAAGGGATATGGGTTCAGGATATGGAATTGATATTTATACAATCACAAAAGAAGGGATTAAAAAAGTTGTTGAAGAAGTTATCACTCCCAATTATGAAAAGAGAGAATAATTTTTTTGTTTAAATAAAAGAAAGAAAAATGTTAGAAATTTTAAAAAATATTACAGAGAGACTTCACGGAGAGGTTTCTGAAGCATCTTTTGAAGGAGCAAATATCGTAGTTTATACCAAAAACGAAAATTTCTTCAAAAGCGGAGAGGGGAAGATAAAAGAAATTGTAAGCGATATAAAAAAAAGAATCGAACTTAGAGCAGACCCTAAAATTTTGCCTGACAAAGAAAATGCTGAAAAGAA
>JAUYLQ010000007.1 GCA_030699005.1 archaeon | reverse complement strand
TTTTTACTTTTTTACTCCCCCCGTACTTATTAATTAATTTTATTCAGTAATCTTTATTAAATCCTCTTTCTTTAATATAGTTATGAAGGGGAAAAGAGGAATTGTTTCAGAATATCTTCCGTGGATTATAATTTCAATTGCAGTTTTAGTCATTTTAATGATTGTAAGCTTTCTTTTGAAGGACAAAGGGATATCAATTATTGATTCAATTAAAAATCTTTTTAGGAGGGGATAATGTCTGAACTAACAACTGAGCAAATCATAAAATTAATTGTCGGAGCTTTAGTGATAGTCGCAGTTATAGCTGGATTGTACATATTTTTTAAAGACAGAGTAATAGAATTTTTTAATGGGATTTCTCCGTCTGAATTTTGGAGGGGCCTTTATGGAAGAATTGAGTAAGAATAAGAGAGGAATGCTTCTCGCAAGTGAAGTTTTGAAAATTATTCTCTCGGTTATTGCAATTTCTTTTTTGATATATCTTTTGTTTTCAATTTATTATGCAAACATTAATGACCAGAGAAAAGAAGAAGCAGAAAAAACTCTTGAAAGAATAAGGGTAATTGTAAACAGAATAAACAATGGTGCTATTGAAAGTGAAAGAGTAACTGACATAACCCCTGCTTCATGGAGTTTTTTTAGTTTTGTCGGGGGAGAAACGAAACCAAATTCCTGTGCTGGAGAAAGTTGCATTTGCATATGTGATAAAGTGAATTATGATAATGTTTTATGGTTTAAAGACAGGCAGATAAGTGAATGTGGTGAAAATGGAGTTTGCATTGCTGTTCCAAAATTAAACAAATTTGAGAGTTTTGAGATAGAAGAAGCTTCTGATGGCGGAACAAATGTAGAAGTTTTAAAGTCCGGAGAAAATATTGGGGTGAGAAATTTATGAATTTTGATGATATGATAAAATACCTTCTTTGGATTGCTATTTTTGCAATAGCTTTATTAGGATTATACACATTATTTAGGAGTTTAGGGGTGATTTGATGTTCAAGAGAATAAACAAAAAAGGAGAATTGACAACCCAGCAAATTGTTATCCTGATTATTTTAATTGTAAGTTTTGCCTTAATTTTATTTTTTATTTTTCGATTGAATCTTGGGCGTGAGACAGACGAAGAAATATGTCACAATTCTGTTGTTGCCAGGGGAAGTTCAATAATTCCGACCGAGGCTTTACCTTTGAAATGCCAAAGGCAATATGTTTGTTTAAGTGCAGATGGGAGTTGTGAGCAAATGACAAAACCGACAATAATTGAAGTAAAGACAGAAGAAGAGGTTTACAAAGCTCTTGCTGAAGACATGTCCAACTGTTGGTGGATGTTTGGCGAAGGCAAAGTTAATTATGTCGGGTCTGACTTTGTTCCTGAAAATTATTGCTCTATTTGTAGTCAAATAGCTTTTGATGATTCAGTCAATGAAGAAATTTTTGAAAATTCGGGGAATTTTGACAAGAAAGAATTTTATTCTTATCTTGCAGAAGCAGAAAGGTCAGACGGAGAAACTTATCTCTCTTACCTTAATTTAAATGGGTTTCAGAATTACCCTTCGGAGTTTGGAGCAGTTGACTTAACAAAACAGCATTATTCTTTAATGGGAATTTCAAGTGATGTTAGCACTTGGGGCTGGATTGGAGTAGTTGGAGGAACTGCAGGAGTTGTTACCGCAGGAATTGTTCTTCTTCCTTGGACAGGGGGGCTTTCTATGGTTGGGGCTTTAACAATAGCTGGGAGTATTGTTGGGGGAGGTGTTACAGGAGGAGTTCTTGTCGCACCTGTAATTAGAGGAGAAAGCGGTTTAGAATATATTCCTCCGTCATTAATTGAAGTCAACTCAAAAGAATTTGATGATCTAAACTGCGAGTCTATCAATACTGCAAGTTAATTTAGGGATAATAACTTTTATTAATTCCGCTTTTCTTTTTTATATATGGGGAAACGAAGAGGAAAGAAAGGTGAAATACTTGTTGAAAATATTATTTTTATTGTCTTGAATATTGCTTTTCTTGCAATATTAGTAATCTTCCTAGTTAATCAGGGAAATGGAGCGACTTTTCTTGAAGATTCATATTCAAAACAAGTTGCCCTTTTAATTGATTCAGCAAGACCTGGAATGATAATTCATATTAATTTTGAAAGTGCAAAGGTGGTTTCAGACAAAAATGGAATTCCTTTTTCTGAAATTTTAATAATAAATGGACAATATGCAACAATTCGGCTTAGTGAAGAAAGTGGGAAAAGCTACCACTTTTTTAATAACATTAATATCGACAGAGCAGACCCGGATAAAGACACGAATGGAGAGTATACGGGATTTTACACTCTTGTTTTTTCAAATAAAAATGATGAATAAAAAAGGAGAAAAATTAATTTCAGTATACTGGTTTGCAATACTTGTAATAGTGGCAGCAGGAATTGTTTTAATGGTTAATGCTTATTATGGGAATTCTTATGATGTTCGGGAAGTGGAATCCAGGGTTCTTGCAGATAAAATTGCAAATTGCATATACTTTGGAGGAAAAGTAAATCCATTACTTCTTACCCCCCAAGGAGTCTTTAGAGAAGATTTTAGGGATCTTTTTATGGAGAGATGTTCTTTGAATTTTTCTGTTGAGGGAGAGTTTACAAGGATTCCTTATTATACAAGTGTTGAATTTCTTTCTTTTGAAAGTTTAAGAAGCCAGTTCAGTATTTTTGCCGGAAATAATAATTTTAAATCGGATTGCAATATCAAAGTGGAAGGAAATGAAAAACTTGCAAAGTGCAGTGAAAAAGAGTTCTACATGAAAACAGATTCCGGAAAAATTTATCTTGTTAAAATTTTATCGATAGTTGAAAAAACAAATGAAAACACAAATTAAAAAAAAGAATCAGAGAGGCCAGGTAGGAGAGACTTTAACCTGGATAGTTGCAACAATAATTATTCTTATTGTCCTCATATTTTTTATCTTTGGAGCCTCACTTTTGGGGGGGACAAAGAAAGTCGGAGTTTTCAGAGAAGCCCTGACTTCAGGTGAAACTCTTGAAGGGAATGATATTTTTTTGAAAAAATCTCTTTTTACCTATGTGACTTTAACTTCTGAAACTGAAAAGACCCTTCTTGATAAAAGGTTTGAACGCCTTGATGAAGAAGGAAAATTTGATATTTCTTACACAGATACTAGAAAGGAGATTCTTCTTAATTATAACAAAAGATGATTAGAAAAAGTTTAAGATTTAAAAAAGGGGATTTGCCGGTCACGCTTCTTGTAATTGGGATTTTTGCTCTTTGCGGATTTGCTCTTTTGACCTTTTTTATTTCAGACTTCAAAGTTAGCAATTCTTTCGTGGGCGTCGGAGCTGTCGGAAAAATGGTATCCCAAGTAGATGAATACCTTTTTTACAGAAATAGCGGGGTTCCGGAAGAGAATTTGGACGAGATTTTTAATATAAAGGAAGAATTTGAAAGAAAATATTTTTATGAAGAGAGGTCGGACAAGGAGGGAAGCTTTTTGTTCTTTGGAGGAAAAAAGGTTCTTTTGTTTTCGGTTAAATATCCGGTTCCCACCGGAACAGGGTTCTAAGAAGTTTATAGTATTAATTAATTGGAAAAATTGAATTTGACCCCCATAGGAAGTTTTATAAATATTTTTCTCTTTTGTTTATGAAGAGAGATGGTAAACATTTTTGACAAAAATAAAAAAGGGCAGGGGCTTAGTACTAGCACAATTATTCTTTTAATTTTAGGGATAATTATATTGGTTATTTTGGTTTGGGGATTTATTACTGGATGGAGCGCTTTTCAGCCATTAGTAAACCCAACTAATGTTGACGATGTAATCCGGGATTGTAATTCTGCATGTTCCATTCAGAGTAAATTCAGTTATTGTTCTGCAGATAGAACCCTTAATGTTAATGAGGATAAGTTAAAAGTGAAATCAAGCTGCGCAGTTTTCTCGAGTGCTTCGAATTTTGCAAAATATAGCATTCTCAGTTGTCCTGCAATAGTTTGTGACCTTGCATGTTCAGATATAAAAATCGATGGGAAAGCAGGAAATCCGGACTTAAATTCTGGAACATACGACTTAAGTTCTTTAGCTAATGAAGAAGCCTGTTTTATTAATTAAAAGTTCATTAATTTTAAGGCTTTAGAAATTATTTTAAACTTCTTTATTTTAATTTTAATATGGCAGACAGAGGGGAAAGGCGAAATAAGGGAAAAGAAAAACGCAGGGAAAAGAAGAAACATCCTTACAAATCGGGGGGAAAGTTTAGATTAGGGGACATTGAACTTAAGGAATCTGCAAAAGGAAAAATAAAAAAGAAAAATTAATTTTTATAAACTTGTTTTTCCAAGTTAATTAATGATTGAATTCATCTTCCTGTTTGGGATTGGTTTTGCATGGATATTATACGCAGCAGTTTCGGATATAAGAACAAGAGAAATTCCAAACTGGCTTAATTTCAGTCTAATTCTTTTTGCTCTTTCATTCAGGTTTTTTTACTCTTTGTTTAATTTGGGAGATTTTTCATTTTTTTATCAAGGTTTGATCGGACTCCTTATCTTTTTTATCCTTGGAAAAATTCTTTATTATGGTCGGATGTTTGCAGGAGGAGATGAAAAGTTGATGATTGCTCTTGGGGCAGTCCTCCCCGTCTTTTCAAATTTTAGTGATAATTTGCGTGTTTTCCTTATATTTTTCCTTTTGTTCTTTTTTGTTGGGGCAGTTTACGGAATTTTTGGAAGTCTTTTTATAAGCGTAAAAAATAAAGGGTTGTTTAAGAAGGGTTTTAAAAAGTTATTCAGAGAAAATAAAAGGTTTGTAGCACTTTCAATTGTTTTAGGGATAACTTCCCTGATAATGGGATTTTTTCTTTTCCCATTCTTCTATTTGGGGCTCTTCTTGTTTATTTTTCCTTACTTTTACCTTTTTATAAAATCTGTCGATGAATTTTGCATGGTTAAAGAAGTTCCAATCTCAACAGTTACGCCCGGAGACTGGCTTTACAGAGATGTTAAAGTTGGGAATAAAACTGTAAGAGCAACATGGGATGGTTTAAGTGAGGAAGACATAAAGCTTCTAAGAAAGAAAAGAAAAATTAAAATTAGATTCGGACTGGTTTTTGCTCCCGTCTTTTTAATAAGTTTTGCCTTATTGGGTCTCTTTTTAAAATATGACTTAATTGACAAAATTTTATATGGTCTGTTTTAAACGTGTTGTTTTAATTTAGATAATTTCTTTTTAAGGTCTTCTTTTAGGAAGCCACGTATTCTTCTCATTTATTTCTTCAGTTTTTATACTCGTCTCAGGATTTTTTTCTTCGTGGTCTGACTCTTCTTCTGAAATTTCTGTTTTGTCTATTTTTTCTTTTATTCTTTCAAGTTCTTCGGGGGATAATTTTTTTCTTTCTGAGCTTATTGTTTCATTTTTGTAAACTGGAACGAGGTTGATTATCTCGTGGCCCATTACATTTGAGGAAACAATGTCTACTCTTTTAGGCTCGAAAGTTTTTTCGAGTTTCTCTTTTATTTGAAGAGCAAGTTTTCCAACTTCCCCCGGAAGGTCTTTACTTGATTCAATGTGTTCTTTCGGAACGACGAGAGAGTGACCAAGTGAAGCCGGGTTTATGTCAAGAATTGCAATCCCCCCATCATTTTCACCTATTTTTGAAGAAGGAATATCCCCAAAAATGATTGAGCAGAAAATGCAGGGAGTCTTTTTACTCTCTTCCCCAATCAGACCCTGCTCTTTTAAAAAGTCAATAAATTCATCATCATTCATAGCTCTTATGCTATTAATTAAACTTTTAGCTTTTTCTTTGTCATAAGTTTTAGAAATGTGTTCGATTAACTTGGACTTTATGTTTTCAAGGTCTTCTTTAGTTTGTTCCATTTTTTATTCAGAAAATAGCATCATATAAATGTTTAGGCAATCTTCCTCATATCGATAAGCTCGGCTGAGTTCACATTCTTAATTTTCTGAAATTCTTCAGCC
>JAUYLQ010000005.1 GCA_030699005.1 archaeon | reverse complement strand
AAGCGGAAATGATGGAAACTTCGATTATGAAACTTTGGATGGGATTTTGAATGACACCAGTAGATGGGCTTCCTTAGGGGATGGGGAGTGGGTAGCTTATGAATTAAATCAAACAGCTCAAGTAAATTACGTGAGGTTTGCTTTTTTTGCAAATAGTCAGAGAAGTTTTGATATACAATATTCAACAAACAACATTACTTGGATAAATGCTTCAGCGGGGCTTGTTAGTCAGGCGAATATGGCTAACGAGTGGCAGACTTTTAATTTCCCGAATGTAAATGCAAAATACATAAGGTTTATGGGTCATGGAAGTGTTAATCCACCGAGCCTTTGGAACTCAATAGTTGAAACTGACATAAATGGGTTTAGTGTGGACTTAAACATGAACAATCCTCCAACTTCTTCAATTACGTCTCCTTCTAATGGAGCAACTTTTACTCCAGGTTTAACAATTAATATTCAAGCAACAGCAACGGACTCAGATGGAACAGTGAGTAAAGTTGAATTTTTTAGAAATGGTTTAAAAATTGGAGAAGACTCGAGTTCTCCTTATTCGTATTCGTGGACAAATGCTCAGGCAGGAAGTTATTCTTTAATTGTGCAAGCAACTGACAACCTTGGAGCAAAAACAAATTCAAGTGTTGTGGGGGTTAGTGTACAATCTTCTCAAACAACTAGTTGTACTAGAACATTTTACTTTTCAGAAAGTGGTGGAAGTGATTCAAATAGCGGAACTTCAACATCGGCTCCGAAGAAAACATTATCTGCCCTCAACACAATGCTTGACACAGCTCAACCAGGCGACTGTTATTTGTTGAAGAGAGGAGACACATGGACACAAAGAGCAGGAACTTATGGGCTTGATTTTGGGGTAGGAGTTTTTGGGAATTCAACTCATCATATAGTTCTTGGAGATTATGGTGCTGGGGAAAAACCTACTTTCAATTTTAACGGTACAAATGCCATCTTAAGGTTTTATAGCGGTTCATTATCTGTAATGTCTTACTATGTGGATGTTAAGAATATTCACCTTGTTTCTTCTGATTTATTGACCGACAGGCCTTCTGTGGCAATAATGTTTGCCTCGTCGGGCTCCACCACAACTTCCCCCCACGATATTGTAGTAGATGGCTGTTATATTGATGGTCCAAATAACGGGATTTCGATAGGAAAGATGACCCGTAATATAACAATACAAAATTGTAATATAAGAAACACGTTCGGCAACAGATACGGGGGAACAGCTTCATCTGCTGGTGGTGAAGCAATTCATGGTTCTGGAATGGGAATAAAAATACTAAATAATACTTTTTATAATAATGGAAATCCCATTGATCCTAAGGGCGGAGGCCATGCTTTATATTTTTACGATAATGTTATAGTTGAGGGAAATACCTTTGACGGCGCAGGAGTACAAGTGAATGCTGTATCGATGGTGGATATGCTTGATTCTACATTCAAGAATAACATTGTTCATGATTATACCGCAGCTTGTGTCGGGTTCTCGACACGTTATGATGCGGCTTTGCATCCTTGGAGAACCTTTGATGGTCTGGATGTTGTGGGAAATGAAATATATAACTGTGGTTACGCAGGGATATGGATTACCAAGTCCTCTACTAGTGGTATTGACGAGGGCATTCGACTTAATTATGACAATCTTAGAGTTACAAATAATGTTATCTACAATGCTATTAATGGAATAATGTTTTCGAACAATTATGCTACACAAGTGGATATTCATAATATGCTTATTGCACATAATACGATTCATAAAGTGTCAACAGCAGCAATAGTCATGTATGGAGGGTTTACGTATGCAAATGCATCAATAAAGAATAATATTTATTCAACTTTAACTTCTTCTTCAGGTAAATTATTTAACGCAGGTTCTTTAACCATTCAAAATGTTAATCTTGATCACAATCTTTATTACACAACTGTAGGGAGTGATACGAGTTTAGGCACTCTTTCACAATTCAAAGCAACATACCCTTCGGATGAACAAAATTCAATTTCAGGAAATCCGCTATTTGTGAATGTTGGGGTAAATGATTTTAGAATTTCGTCAGGAAGCCCAGCAAAAAGTGCTGGAGCAAATGTGGGAGTGACAGACGACTTTGATGGAGTTAGTCGGCCTCAAGGGGCAGGGTATGACATCGGGGCTTATGAATATTTTTAAATTTTTATGTCCCCAATTAATTTTATATACTCTCCAAATTTTTGTTAATTATGGATTTGAAAAAAAGTTTTAAAAGGATTGTTTTAAAAAATGGGCTAACAATTTTATTTGAAAAAAGAAATCTCCCTTTAGTGAGCATAGGAGTTGCGGTTAAAAGTGGAGGAATAAATGAGAAATCTTCTGAAAAGGGAATCTCCCATTTTATTGAACATCTTCTGTATAAAGGGACTTCAAAGAGGGATGCATTGCATATTGCAGAAGAGATAGAAAAAAGAGGGGGAGAACTTAACGGATTTACGGAGGAGGAAATTACTGCTTATTGGTGCAAAATTCCGAGTAATCATGTGGAAACGGGGTTTGATGTTCTTTTTGACATGGTCAAAAACCCATTATTTTTGGAGGAAGAAATTGAAAAAGAGAGAAAAGTTATTTTTGAGGAGATTAAAATGAGGAAGGACAGCCCCCAGACTTATGTCCTTGACAAAATTCAAAGTTTTTTGTATGAGGCCCCTCTTGGTGAGACCCTTATTGGGACTTTTAAAACAATGGATTCTATTAGTCGTGAAGATCTTTTGAAGAGATTTAAGGAAGTTTACGCCCCAAACAACATGATTATTTCTATCGTGGGAAATTATAATTTTGAAAAATTAAAACAGATTGTTGAAAAGAGTTTTGGAAATTCTAAGGGTAAAGTTCCATCTTTTAAAATAATAAAAAAGAATGAGTCTAAAATTGAAAAAAGAAAGGGGATTGATCAGGCCAATTTGGTTTTTGCATTTCATTCACCTCTTTCAGGAGAAAAAGATTCATATGCCTCTGAAATTTTAATGTCCTACCTTGCCGGGGGAATGTCTTCAAAACTTTTCTCTGAAATAAGGGAAAAAAGAAACCTGGCATATGCTGTGAAAGGTCAAGTGAATATAAGGAAAGATTACTCCTACTCTTTAATTTACATTGGGACTTCAAAAGATAAAATTGAAGAAATAAAAAAGATAATCCTTGATGAGTTCAAAAAAGTTTCGGAAGAGTTTAGCGAGAGTGACCTTCTTCAGGCAAAAGAACAGTTAATCGGGAATTACCGGATTTCAATGGAGGACTCCGAAGTTCAGATGACCAGACTTTTATTTCATGAAATGGAAGGAGATGCTTCTAAGTTTTATGATTTTGAAGAAAATGTTTCAAATGTGACTTTGGAAGAAGTTAAAAAACTGGCATCCAAAGTAAAAGAAGGGGATTACAGTCTTTTTGCCCTTGTTCCCGATGGAGAATAATTCTTTACAAATCCTTCTTTGGAAGGAGAAAACCCAGTTTTGTTTTTTAATGACTCGATTGTTTGTGTGAAGACTTTCTTATCCAAGGCGTTTTCTCGATTAAGCAACTTCTGAAGAAAAAAGTCATACTCGTAAAGTATTTTTTTGTCCTTTAAAAGATAAGTTCTTAAGAGATACTGGTCTATAAAAAAATCCTCTTCTATAAATTTTTTTATTTCCTTGTAATTTTCTCCGATGTAAACTGTTGCATGAAGATTTCTTCTGTCTGAAGGGCTGTTTTCTTCATAACTTATTATTCCGCTTAAGTTTTTTTCCAGAGATTCTATAAAAGAATTCATCTTTTTGTCCGGGTTAACCTTCGAATAAAGAACTTTTTTTTCGTTTTCAATTAAGTCGAAGAGGTCAAAATTTTCTATATTAAATTTCATGGGTTTGACATATCTTTTACATGTATCTTCAAAATTTTCAACAAGAAGCGTTTCATTTAGGGCAAAAAACGGTCTCACAAAAGTTATATGCGGAACATAATGAACGTCCTCCGTTTCCGAAAAAAGGCTTCTTTTTTCTTTAAGAAATTTTTTTGAAAAACCCCTTAACCTGGTACCGATATGGTATTTGTTCATTTTCCTGTGTATTTTCGGTTTACAATTTCTCTTAATTCTTTTGCGTTTTTTCCAAGTATTGGTTTTAGTTCACTTTCTTCAGAATTTGCAATTGATTTTATTGAACTAAATTTTTCGAGGAGGGTTTTGGCTTTTACCCCCCCAATTCCTGGAAAAGACTCCATTATAAATCTTAATTCTTCATCTTTTGAAAGAGTCTTTTTCTTTGGATTTATTGCCGGAGAATTTTCTTTTTTATTTCCAATAGTTCTTATTAACCTTGCAGTTTCTTCTTCATTTTTTGAGAATAGAATGGGGACTTTATAATCAAGTGAGATCGATAAGAGGATTCCTTTAAGGGCATTTTCATGAATTTTGTTTTCTTTTTGCAAATCTCCTTCAATAATCAAAATTCTTTTTTCATATTGGGTTATTTCTTCCATTTGAGAGAACAATCTTTTGTCAAAAATGGATGAAAAAAAATCTCTTACGGATTTCCTTTCTATTGCAACGCCTTTAACAATGTAATCTGCAACTTTTAATTCTTTAAATTCAACGGAGAAACTATTTTTTACAAGTTCTGAAGGCACAAGAGAATTTTTTTCCCTGAAATCAACTTCAATAATTTCTCTTGGTCTTTCGGGAATCTTTCTATCCTTTTTTTTCTTAAATATGTCGTACATTTTATTCAAGTTCAAAATTTTATTTTGTTTAAAATTATTTGTGTGTTTTAATGCAGATAAAATAAGTCCCAAGACCCCTTCAGGATTCAAGTCGGAGGTGTCTATTATGAGGTTGTAATTTAAGAGATTAAGAAACCTCACCCCATAATATTTGTAAAATTGCTCATCGGACATTTTTAATCTTTTCTTTATCATTTTTAGTACTTCTCTTTGATTATTGCATTTTTTTTCATCCTCCCTTTGATCGAGAAAAATTCTTTTGGAGGATTCATTATCGTCTGCTACCAGGAAGATTTTAAAAGAGTCGGGAATAAAGTTGTAAGCAAGCCATCCTTCAATTACAAAATCTTTTTCAGTTTTTCCAAGTCCTATTGTTTT
This sequence comes from archaeon, assembly GCA_030699005.1. Lineage (GTDB taxonomy): Archaea > Nanobdellota > Nanobdellia > Pacearchaeales > GW2011-AR1 > GW2011-AR1. The sequence goes on along the minus strand of JAUYLQ010000005.1, from coordinate 5,254 downwards.
TTCATCTGCTTTTTTATGAACCCAATCTTCTGTTTTTCCAACCTCATTAAGTTCATCAATTGTCAGCCCATTTTCTTTTGCTATTTCTCCCCTCACGTCCCCAACTGAAATAAAAGGGATTTTCATAATTTTTGCAAGCATCTTTGCAACTGTGGTCTTACCTGAGCCTGGGAGTCCCGAAATTGTTATTTTCACCATCTTATTTTTATTAAAAAATTTTGTGATTTAATAAAGATTTATGGGGAGGATTATAGTTCATTGTAAGTATTCTTTTAAACAAGACCTTTTTTAGAATTTTATGAATTCAAAAATTGTTGATCTGTGGTTTTTGACAGAGTGTTATGTTCTTGCAAAGAATTCCCCGGATAAAAGCACCCAAAATGGGGCAATTCTGATTAATTCAAAGTCCCTTCAAATCCTTGGAAAAGGTTTTAATACCTTTCCGAATGGAGTGAAAATCCTTTCTGAGAGGCTCGAGAGACCCAAAAAATATGGATTTACCGGTCATGCCGAAGAAAGGGCGATTAAAGATGCACTGATTAAGGGATATGACGTTCGTGGGAGCACTTTATACTGTCCTTGGTTCGCATGCGATGGATGTGGGAGAGATATTGTTGACTTTGGAATTCGCGAGGTTATTGGGTGGGGAGGAGTTGGAAATCTTATGACCCCTGTGCAAAAACTAAAAGGGCAGGCCGATTGGAAAACATCAATCCGGGATGCTCTTGAAATGTTTGATGACGCAGGAATCAATTACCGCTGGGTAAAAGGGCCTCTCTTAGAAGATCTTGAGATTCTTTTTTATGAAAAAAAGGTAAAACTTAATGATTTTGCTTAAGTTTTTACCATGTTAGTCTTTTTTGGCCTTCTTTTTTCGGAGCGTTTAGCTCTTCTTTTATTTTTTCAATCGATTTTTGCATTTTTTTTTCACGTGAAAGCGAAGCATAATAGGAAAATTCATCTTTCGTTCCTTTCGTGATTAGGATTATCAGTTTTCCATTAGAAAGTCTTCCTGTTCTTCCCCGCCTTTGGATAGACCGGATTGCTGATGACACAGGTTCGTAAAACACCACAGAATCGACTTCCGGGATGTCAAGACCCTCCTCCCCTATTGAAGTTGCGCAAATGACGTTGGTTTTTCCGTCCGAAAAATCTTTAATAATTTTTTTTTGCTCTTTTTGGCTTAATCCGCTTCCTTCTAATTTTCTTTGTCCGACAAAAATTTTGGATTTTACTCCTTCGAGTTTGTTGAGATTATTTGATATTAAGTTTGCGGTATCCCTAAATTGAGTAAAAATGATTATCTTTGGATTCTCTTTTTTCTTTCTTTCGTCTCTAACCACTTTTATTATTTCTTTTACTTTAGGATGTTCTTCTCCTTTTTCTATCAGGAAGTTTGTTTTACTGTATGCGAGATTGAAGTCTTCTCTTTTAGCAAGTTTTACGACTCCCTTCGACTGTCTTTTTTCAGCCTGGTTGAAGATGTTTTTCAAATATTTTTGGAACCCCTCAAGAGTCTGTGTTTCGATAAGTTCGAGTGCATGAGAGATTTTTATTGCCTGTGCAACATGGGAAATTGCAAAGTAACTCGAAGGATGAGAGAAATTTCTTGAAATCTGGCTTCCAAGTTTTTTTTGCAGTTCTATAAGATTTATTTTGTTTGCCGGTCCAAAAAGAAAGTTTTTCAATTTTAATTCATCGGTGTATTCGTCAAAGATTATTTTTAGGATGTTTCTTACCTCTAAAATATCTTTTGAAAGTTCAAGTTCCCTCTTTTCGAATTCGAGTTTTTGGATGTATTCTTTTACATCGTGGGAGTCCCGGGTTCTTAGTTCAACCTCCTCAATAGACAAATTTTTACAAATTTCTTTTATTTTTTTGGGGTCGCTTCCAGGAGAAGCCGTAAGTCCGATTATTCTCCCATTTGACTCTTCTTTAAACCTTTGTGCAACAAAATTGTAATCGTAATTTTTTACACATCTGTGGGCCTCGTCTTCTACAAGAAGGCAGACCTCAGATAAAGTATAGAGACCTTTTTTTAAATCATTTGCAATACATTGGGGTGTTGAAAAGATTATGTCCCCTGTATCCCAGACTTTTTTTCTTTTTTTTGAGTCCACAGCTCCGGTAAAAAGTTCAATACTCCCGAAAAGTTCAGGGAGATTTTTTTTAAAGTATTCTTGATGCTGTTCGCAAAGAGGTTTTGTGGGGGCAAGAAATAAAACCTTATTCCCAGGAAATTCCTTCATTTTTTCTACTGTGAGCATTAATGCAATTAAGGTTTTTCCAAGACCTGTTGGAAGAACAACAAGACAGTTTTTTTTAAGGCATGTTTTAAAAATTTCTTCCTGATATCTTCTTGGCTTTATTTTTTGTAAAAATTCCATAACCTTAGAAAAAGGCCTTGGGGTTATAAAGATATTTTATGACTAAATTATAACGATTGTTGCAAACATCCCAATTGCAGAGAGTATTGCTAAAAATGACCAAAAAGGGATGTTTCCAAAGAAGATTTTTGCTCCATCCCAGTCAAATGCCGGAATCATATTAAAAAATGCATAGGTAATGCTCAATTTCGCGAGTGTTTCCTGGCCAATAAGGTAAGCAACAACTGCAAAAAGAATGTTTATTATTATTCCAAAACCGGCAATCCAGCCCATTTCTTCTTCAGTAACTTCTGAGAAAGAGTAGATTCCATGTCTTTTTGCCGCTCTTGAGACTTTTCCTGAAGTTTCAAAAGTAAGGCAAGCCATCCAGTTAACAAGTCCAACCGAAATAAACTTTACAATCAAAGGAACAAAAACTCCTGCAAGAACGGGTTTTTGAAAGTGAAAGTGCTTTTTCACCCAGAATTGTTTTACCTCCCAAATTTTGATTTCTATCTCTGTATCGAGGTAATAACTAAAAATTTTTTTTGCAGCAACGTTGACAAGTATCACAATAAGAATAAAAAAAGAAGTCACGAGAAAAATGTCAATGTTCTCAACAAGAGAGATTATGGCACCCAAAATAATAGAAACAATGATTATTGAGAAAAATTCCTTGCTCGTTAACATTTCATTTTAAGAATTCCATTTTTTATAAAGGTTGTTAGTGTCTATTTTATATTTCTTTTTAGTATGGAAAACTATTTAAATAAAACTCTCCATTTTTTCCATATGAGAGTTAAAAAAATCACAGAGGTTTTAGGGAAAAAGGTTTATACTGACTCAGGGGACTTCTTCGGAGTGATTGAAGAGGCAAACTTGTTTGAGAACAAAGTTGACGGTTGGAGGATAAAAGTTGGCTCTGAACTCGCCTCAGTTTTAGGGGGAGCAAGGGGAGTGGTCATTCCTCATCAGTTTGTAAAAGCGGTTAGTGATATCTTCATCATAAATAAAGCCGCACTTCCTAGCCAGGACATTGATATGGAAGAAAGTTCCGACGTGATGTAGAAATAAAATAAAATGGCAAATGTTTTACAAGCCTCAATATTCACAGACTTTTTGTACCCGTTTCTTTTGATGTTTTTTATAATCTATGCACTTCTTCAGAAGTCAAAGCTTTTAGGACAGGATCAAACGCAGATTAATGCTTTTGTCTCTTTGATTGTTTCATTGATATTCGTTTCAGTTGTTTTTCCGGTAATTGTTGTAAATAACCTGATTTTATTCATGGTTGTAGGGGTCGCAGTTCTTTTTGTGGGTTTTATCCTTTGGGGTTTTATTAATAATGGGAATATCACTCTTAACGGGAAAGTTTTAAAATTGATGGGGGTTCTTGTGTTTCTTTCAGTAATAGTTGCAGTCTTTTGGGCAACGGGGTCGTTTCCTTTCTTATGGGAGTGGATTGAAAAGTTTTACAATTTTGCTTTTAGATCGAGTGGAAGTGAAAGTTTCTGGACTAACTTTTTAATTGTTGTCTTAGTTGTTGCAGGAGTTGCAGCAGCTGTGAAATCAACAAAAGCAAAGTAAGTGTGAATAGAAATCTATATAAATAATATTTCTCTTCTTCTAGAATGATTGAGGGATTGATACTTGCTTCTTATGGTATTGTTGGAGGGGGAACTATTGGAAATTTTTTGTATGACCTTGAAAATGCAGGAGTTTTTAGTTATGTTTTGCCTTTTCTATTAATTTTCGCAATCATTTATGCTGTTATGACAAAAGCAGGATTTTTAGGTTCAAATACAGCAGTTAATTTCATAATCTCTATTGCTGTTGCATTGATGGCTCTTCAGTTTCAATTTGTTTCATATTTTTTCTCTGAAATCTTTCCAAGGTTAGGAATAGTTCTCTCTCTTATCCTGGTGTTTATGATTATCCTCGGTCTTTTTGTGAACTGGGAGAGTCCAGGAGCGAAATGGGGATTTGGACTTTTAGGGGGAATTGCAGGGGTTGTAATTGTTGTTCAAAGTTTTTCTGAAGCTTTTGGGTGGAATGGGGATTTATTTGGCGGAGGTTCTTTTGGATGGTGGCTTGAACAGTATTCTACCACAATAATAATCGTTGTTCTTGTTCTCGTATGTCTTATTGGAATTCCTTTAGCGGGAAAAAAGAAGAAGATGCAAAAAGCAGGCGTCGCCCCTTAATCTTATTCAATAATTAATTTTTAGAGTTTCTTAATTGTAAATAAATTTTGAGGATAAAAACCTATTTTTTTGATTTGTTTAACTTTTCAAGCTGGAAGAATTCTGCCCTTGAAAAGTTATTTTTTGTTTCTGTTTAATTTTTCAAAAGTAAAATCAGAGATTTTTCATTCGGGAATTTATTTCTTTTTGTTTAACTTCTCGAAAGAATCTTCAACCATCTCAACTTCTTTTTGAAGAGAGTCTATATTCTTCCCAAAAGAGCCAACTCTTTCAAGAATTGCAACCTGCATTTTATCAAAGTTTTTTTCTATTCTTTTCAGTCTTTCATTCATATCTTCCAGTACGGGAGCAGAGATGTTTCTGAATTCTTTTAATTTTCTTAAATCTTCTTCAAGTTTCTTTATTTTTTCTGAGAAGACTTGTTCAGCCACTTCAATCATTGTATCAGAGTTCATCTGGTTCCCCCCCGATTCATATCCATCTGGACTTTCTTCTTCATAATATTCTTCTTCAGCAGGCATCGTTTCTTCATAATTTCTTGCATATCCCGGATATTCGTTTTTTCGGTTTTGCCCGTAATTAGATTCCTGATTCGGGTATTCCTCATAATCTGAATCTTGATTTTTGTCAGATGAAGGCGTGTAGGTCTCACCGTTTTCAGAGGATGTTTCTTCCTCCTGAGTT
>JAUYLQ010000004.1 GCA_030699005.1 archaeon | reverse complement strand
AACTCATAAAATCTGGAGAGCCAATAAAACTTGTTGTGATAGATTCTTTAACGGCACACTTTAGGGCAGAGTTTTCAGGAAGAGGGCAGCTTGCAGACAGGCAACAGAAATTGAATAGGTATATGCATGAATTAATGAGGCTTGCAGAAAGCCACAATTTAGCAGTTTATGTTACAAATCAGGTAATGGCGAACCCAGCGCAAATGTTTGGAGACCCAACTACTGCAATCGGGGGCAATATCGTCGGACACGCTTCAACATTCAGGTTGTATTTAAGGAGAGCAAAGCAGGGTTCAAGAGTAGCAAAATTAATTGACAGTCCAAACTTGCCCGATGGAGAAGCAATTTATTACGTTACAAGTCACGGAATAAAAGATAAGGAGGAGTAAAAATGGAAAAAGAAAAATTTCAGTATTTAATAAAAAACAAGATATGGGATAATTATCTTCAGAAGTGTTCAGAAGAGGTTTACTCCCCCGTTATTAAGACTGCAATTCATGAGGAGGTCCCTTCATGGATAACTGAGGAAGAACTTTACAGGTTTGAAATAATTAGGTCTGACAGCCAGAAGTTTAAAGACCGGGCACAAACCTTAAAGGAATGTGATTAAAATGGAGATAAAACAAAGGCAATACTTTTACTTTGTTGGGAAGTTTTATGATTCGACAAGAGAAAGTGAACCAAACCCAAAAAGTAATTATGATTTAATTGTTTATATAAAAAATAGTTCTGGAAGAGATAGAGTTGTTTCTTCATTGGAAGGGCTTTTTATAACAAACAAAAATTTAGAAAGTTTTGGACTAGAAAGTATTCCCTTCAGAAGAAATCAAATTGAAGATTTTGAACTGAAATATGATGGAAAATTTCACATTCAAAAATAAAAACATCCTCCCGGGGAATTGAACCCCGACTTCTTCGATTTTGTGCTTAGTGTTCTCATTTCTTTCCTATCACCTATCTTAAGGGAAGATATGGCAGTAGGAAATCCTAGTGTCCTTTGCTCCGCAACGAAGTGTTCTGTCCGTTGAACTAGGAGGATATTGATTTTAAGAATTGTATTCAGTTTTTAGATTTAATTATCTTTCTGGGATTATTAGTCTCCTTCCAAGAGCCAATTTTTTTGGATCCGGGAATCCATTTGCTTTTTTTAAATCATAGAGCGAAATTTTGAATTTTGCGGCAATTTTTGAGAGGGTATCGCCCTTTTTAATCACGTAAGAGCCAGCCTCGAATTTGAATGGCTCGTTTATTTTTAAATATTCTTCATTAAATTTTTCCCTTGTTCCTTTTGGGATTCTAATTTCAAAAGCATATTCTTCTTTAACCATTTTTTCAGGAGGAGTTGCATCAAAACCGTATGCAGGGTTGTATGATTTTAGCTCGTTCATAGGAATCCCAATCGCCTTTGCTATTGTATTCAGGCTAGTTTGTTTTCTGACAATTACGGTATCAAAATTGTTGGTCAAAAGTTTTTCCAATACTTCGTCTTTTTTTGGGGTTTCAAGTCTTGTTCTTTCACTTAAATCTTTGTAAGCATAAATTTTTGGAAGGTGTTCAATAGTTTCCCTTGGAAGAACATTTTTTGACAAAAGTTCATCAAAATTAAATGAGTTAAATTTCCTTAATTCATCTGCTACTCTTCCTTCCCCGCAGTTGTAACTAGCAATTGCAAGATTGGGATCTTGAAAGTCAGACAAGAGGTACTCCAAATATTTGAGGGAAGCAGGAATTGCTTTCAGGGGGTCAAGCCTTTCATCATACCAGAGCCCTAAAATTTCGAGACCCCATAACTTTCCGGTTTGGTTCATAAATTGTGCAATTCCTTTTGCTCCTGCTTTAGACTTTATAGAAAGTTCCATGGCGCTTTCAATAGGATACATATATTTTATAATTTCAGGCTGGTTATTTTCTTTTAATAGTGAATCAAGGTATGGTTCGTATTGCAAAAACCTTTCAAAAGAACTTAGGAACCATTCATTTTTTTTAGTTTCGAAAAGCTTTTCATAATAAGCAACCTTTTTTGCAAATTTTTCTCCAATTGGAAATTTTTGTTCTATTTTTTCTATTTCATCCTTTGAAAGTTCAATTCCATTTTCAATCGCTTCTTTTTGTCTTTTGTACCGTTCTAGGTTATCAAGGCTCTCTCTAATATCAATAAAATTATAATCATTTGATGAAAGGTTTGACTGTGACAAGAGTTTTGTTCCCTTACTAAAGTATACTTTTGCAGAATCATCTTTCCCCATTTCATAAAATCTTTCTGCTGTTTCAAAAAATTCTTTTGCTTTTATGTAGGCGGATTCACCTTTAAGAGTGTCAAGGGGATTAGAAGATGTTTCTACATAAACTGTATCAATTTCCTTTATCTCCTCTTCATTTTTTGTAATTTTATCGAATGTTGAACATCCTCCGAGCAATAAAGGGAACAGAAGTGCCAAAAGACTTTTTCTCATCAATTAAACTTTGTTTTTTTATTTTTTAAGTATTGTGGGAGTTAAGAAGTATTCAATGAAAAATTTAATGAACAAATTCTTCTTCCTTAAACCAAATAGAAATTTCTCTTTTTGCTGATTCAGGGGAATCAGAAGCATGAATTACATTTTCAACACAGTCTGTTTTATGATTATATCTTCCGTATCTTCCCCTTATAGAACAATATTCCGCTTCATCAGGAAAGGTTTTTCCTGCAAGATTCCTTATTTTTTGAACGGCATCCTCTCCTTCATAGCAGATAGCAACAACATTTGAGTTATTGTGGAAACCTCCCGTTAAGTGAGTGATTAATTTTTCAAAAAAAGCTTTTTCTTTATGTTCTTCGTAATGCTTTTCAGCAAGTTCTTTCTTAACATTGACAAGCTTTAAGCCAACCATTCTAAGGTTTGTCCTTTCCAGTTCAAAAATAATCTGCCCTGAAAGTCCTTTTACAACAGCATCAGGTTTGATTAAAACAAGAGTTCTTTCCATATCTTCTCGAAACAGAATTTATTTAAAAAGATTTGTCTTCTTTTTGAGATGGTCGAGCCAGAGTATGTAAGATTAGTTAAAGAAACTGAAATTTGCAAAAAATGCACTAATATTGTGGTTGGGAAGGGAAGTTTGAGCGCGCAAATTATGTTTGTGGGGGAGGCACCTGGTGCTAATGAGGACTTGGAGGGGATTCCATTCGTCGGCAAAGCTGGAAAGAATTTGGATGAAATGCTTTCTAAAGTTGGCTTAAGTCTAGATGATGTTTACATTGCAAACATTTTGAAATGCAGGCCTCTGATGAACAGAGATCCTCTTCCTGAAGAAATAAAATCTCATACGCCGTGGCTTGTTGAACAGATAAAACAAATAAAACCCAAAGTTATCTGTTCCCTTGGAAATTATGCCACTAAATTTTTTCTGTCTAACGGAAATGTTGACTTAATGGAAAAACAATCTGGAATAACAATGGTTCATGGAAAGCCAAGAATGATAGATTTTTATGGGCTTAAAATAAAATTAATCCCTCTTTTTCATCCCGCGGCGATAATCTACAAAAGGGCGCTACTCCCGCTTTGGGAAAAAGATATGGAAATTGTAAAAAAAGAGATAAATGAAGAGAAAGTTCAAAAAAAGTTGTTTTAGAAGTTTATTCCAACCAGATTTTTTTCACTCCTCTTATCTTTTTTATTCTTCCAATAATCTCCTTTAGTTCTTCTATTCCTCCGGGGGAGACTACAAGGTAGCACTCTGCAAAATTGTTTCCGGTCAGTTTGGCATTCGCTTCTTTTACTTTAAAATTTTTTCTTGAAATGGTGTTTATTATGTCTGCAAGAATTCCTGATCTGTCGGTTGTTTCTACAAATATCTTTGAGGGTTTTGTAAAAACTTCGGTCCAAAACGCCTTCATTTCGTGTTTTTTTGATCCCTGAATTTTTTCACAGCTTCTTTTGTGGATTAATGCTCTCCTGTAAGACCTTAAAATTCCGACAATTTCATCATCAGGCAGGGGATTACAGCATTTTGCAAAGTTTAGAATATGATTTGGAAATTCTTTTATTTTTGCAGGAATCTCATATTTTTCCAAAATTTCTTCGGAGATAGACACAGATTTTGGGACGGGGATATCTTCGTATCTTTTGACCTCTCTTGAAATCATCTTTTTTGCATATTTCGTTTTTACAAATTTCAGCCAGTCTCTTCTTGGCCTTTGGAATTTGTTTGTTATGATTTCAACAGTGTCTCCGTTTTCCAATTCTGTTTTAAGCGGTGCAAACTTCTCATTTATCAAAGCCCCTACTGATTTATTCCCGACTTCTGCATGAATTTGATATGCAAAATCTAACGTTGAAGAACCGGGCGGAAGTGAGACAGTTTTTCCTTTGGGGGTATAGCAGTAAATTTTATCTTTAAAAAGATTAATTTTTATTTCTTCAAAAAAGGAATTCTCCTTTTTTTTCAATTTTAAAACTTCTTTTAACCATGCAGTTTTTTTCTCAAACTTTGCATCCCCTTTTATTTTTTTATAAGTCCAGTGAGAGGCAGCTCCTTCTTCAGCCATTTCATCCATCTCAGTTGTTCTCACCTGGATTTCAACAACCTTTTCACCATCTTTTATGCAGAAGTGAAGTGATCGGTAACCATTTTCTTTTGGATTTTTTATGAAATCTTTAAGAGTGTTTTCAACAAGAGTATACTTTTCATTTATAATCTCAAAGATTATGTAGCAATCTTCCTCTCTTTCGGTTATTATTCTCACTCCAAATTGGTCTTTTTGTTTGTCAAGCGGGATTTTTCTTTTAGTAATCTTTTCATATATGCTGTAAATTTGCTTTTCTCTTCCCTTTATTTTTACATTTTTTATTTTTGGAGCAACCTCTTTTGATAATTCTTTTGTAATTTTTTTTATATATCTCTCTCTTTCATTTTTAGATATTTTAAGAAAGTTTGAAATTTCAAGGTATTTTCTGGGATTTAGTATCTTGAAGGATTCATTTCCCAAGTCTTTTTTTATTTTCTCAAGGCCAAGTCTGTTTGCAAGTGGAAGATAATTTTTAATAATCTTTTTTGCTGCTTCATTTCTTTTTTCAATTTTCAATTCGATAAGTTTTAAAGCAAGATTGAGAATTATTGCCTCGATTTTTTCTACTGAGGAAAGAATAACCTCTCTTGTTACTTCTTCATTATTCTTTTCGGACTTTAATTCAATTTCTTCAAGTTTTTTTTGAGTTTTCACAATATAAAGGATTTCCTCCCCAAATTCGTCTTTTATCTTGAGAGAATCCTCATCATCAAAATCAAGAAAAATGAGGCTTGAAATAACTGTTTCTTTGCCAAAACCTTTTTTTAATAAGTAATTTGAAATTTTGATAAGTTTAGGAATGTTTTTACTCTTTTTTTTATCCAAAAAGTTTATTGCTGATTCTAGGAGATTTCTGTCCTTTTCTGTATACTTTTTTTTGTTAAAGAGGGACAAAATCCTTTTCTTTTCGCCCGATTCCATATCAAAGTAGCAAGACTCGGACTTATATAGGTTTTTGTTCAGAAGGGGTTCGATAAATCTTCAGAAATTTGTAGTGTGCATCTTTTGTTTTGATTTCACATTTTTTGCACGTTTCACAAAGGGTATAAGAAGAGCATTTTTCACAAATTTTTAATTTCATAGAAATTATTCAAGCCCAAGTATGAATTCCCTTAACCTTGTTGGGAATTTAATTTCAAGTCTTTTTTCAACTTCAGAGGGTTTTATCCAGGCTATCTCTTTTACATTTTTTCCCAACTTTTCCTTTCCTTCTGTAGCTTCACACAAAAAGTAAAGTTTTAACTCTTCCTTGTTTCTAAGAAAGTTTTCAGCGTATATTGCTCCCAGATTATGAATAATAAACCCTGTTTTTTCCTTTGTGATTCTTTTCAACTCTTCATCTAATTCTTCTTCGGGTCTTAAATCTCCCTCTAGAAATGAGGGATTTTCTTCTCCGTTATTTCTTCCAACCAGAACTCTTCTTGTTTTTGGGTCAAAAATGATTCCCACAAGTTTAACTTTAAACTTCTGACTTTCCATATTTTTTTTAGAAATTTGCGGTATTTAAGGATTTCTAATCTTTTTTGAGTGATATTCGGGATTTAAATCTGTGAAAATTCGATATCGTTTTTTTTGCAGTCTTTTTCTATTCTTTCAATTATCTCTTTTATTTTCTGATCTGCTTTTTTTATATTTTCTTCCTCAACTTTCACTGAATAGTTTCCGGCAGCAAGATACATTATTTCCGCCTCTTTTTCGGATAGGATAGCTTTAATCAGTTTCAGGCCATCTGGGTCTTCTGAAACGAGTTTTATTTTTTTCTTTACCTGAACATTTTTTTTCTTTTGCTTTTTTATGATTGCCAGAACTTTCTCAGAATCTTCTTTTCCGATTATTCTTATTAATTCTGAGGGGTTGTCCTTAGAAATCTCAAGGAACTCCGGAATAGAGGAAATTTCTTTTATTTTTTTTATTGCTTCTTCGCCCTTATCTTTCAAAATGGACTTTAAAACTCCTTCATAACTTTTTTCTGCCTTGCTTCTTTCAAGGGCTTCTTTTTTCTCTTTTTCCTTTACTCTTCTGAGAGAAAGTTCGATTTGATCTTTTGAAACCCTAAGAACTTTACACACAATTATTTTTTTTGGGACAACATAATCTCTTAGATTCCTTATCCTTCCTGCTGAAATTTCACTTAAAATTATTGTCCCCCTTTTTGGAGTTCCTTCTATCTCAACAAAGACGGTTGTTCCAATTATTTTGTCAACTGTGCATATCAGGATATCTCCTGCTTCAATTTCCATACTTCTAGTAAAAAAAGATAAGTTTTAAAGCTTATGATGCCTCTTTTCCGAATATGGTTGTCCCGATAAGAAACAAAAAAGGAGTGAGTGTTGTTATAGGATATGTTCTTTTAATCAGCTTTGGAATCATTTTAAGCGTCATAGTTTTTAATTATCTCAGAACCTATGTTCCTTCCGATGCAATTAACTGCCCAGATGGGGTTTCCCTTTTAGTAAAAGATTACACTTATAATTGCACTTCGGGTGAACTCTCTTTAGAGATAAAAAATAGGGGTCGGTTTAATGTTGAAGGTTATTATATTCATGGGACAGAAAGTCCATCTGTCGAACTTGCAACGGCGGACTTGTCAAAAGACTTCAATTCAGATTTGAGCGAGGACGGTTTTTCAATTGGAAATGCAGTTTATTTTCATAAACAGGTGAATAACAGTTTTAAGTTTGACGAGGAAGTTGTGCATGTTTTTAATTTGGGGGGGCAAATTTACAGCATAGAAATAACTCCCCTGAGATTTCAAACCGAGGGCGGTTCTGAGAAAGTTGTCAGCTGTGGAAATGCAAAGCTCACCCAGGAAGTTATCTGTTCAAGTGGCCTTATTGTTGCGGGATAAGTAAAGAAATTTAATTATGCAGAACTTTTCTCTGCTATTCTTATTATCTCAAGTTCAAGCTGTCTTTTTATTTTTTCAATGAATTCTTCTTCATCTTCTCTTTCAATTACGCATCCCGCAGCAGAGTGGTGCCCCCCTACTTCCCCGTTGAATGATTCCATGACTTTAGATAATAATTCCCTTAAATTTCTTCCAGTTCTTCCAACATTCCTTCCTGAAACTTTTATTTTCTTTTTACCATCGTAACTCATTCCGATTATGACGGTCCCATTTTCATAAGTTTTTGAGTTTGCAATAATACTTGAAATCGTTCCTATCATAGTATCTTTTATGCAGTCTTTTGCATTAATTATCACATACCCTTTTCCAATAAATTTCTTTTGCTCATTTGCCTGCCTTATCCCGGAAACTAGTTCCTGCCTGTATTTTGCATGGATTGAATCCGCTTTCTTTTTGAATCCAAAACTCTCAAGGCAGAATCCAAGAGCGACTTCCGGCCTTCCTTCCCGGGAGCATGCATTTATTTTTGCCGAAATTTCCCTTGCATCCTCAAGTTTCCCAAAAAAGTTTATTAAAAATAAATCTCCTATCAAATCCTTGTCTTTTTTCCCGGGAGACCTTAGGGCTATTGAAGTGACAAGCCTCTCCATTTCTTCGTTACTCAAATCAATTAAATTTTTGTACTTTCCATTTTCAAGAGAAATTCCGGATTCCCTCAGTACTTCCAGAACACCTTCAGGGTTTCCTGTCACGCCAGGAATAAACGGGTTTGAAGAAAATTCGAGAACTTTATTTAGGGGTCTCGTAGAAGGGTAAATTAAGAGTCCCCTTTTTCTTAAAATTTTTCCGTCATCTAGAATTCTGTTGTTTAACTTATCAATTTCTTTTTCAAGAGTATCCCCCACCATTCCAAGAATAGCTAATTTTGCAGATTCTTTATTCGTTTCATCAATTTTTTTGCAAAAGAGGTAAGTTAACCCAGATGAGGATATCTTTTCTTTTTTTGAGAGCTCCGGATTTACCATCTTAACATTCTCCGGAATGTCTTCTTTATTTAGTTCATGATGGTCAATTATGAAGACTTTTTTTAAATTGGATTCTTTTATTTCTTTCAGGCTTCCCGAAGCAAGATCCAGAAATAGAACTATTTTTTCCTTATCCACCGAATCGATTATTTTTCTATTCAGTCCTTTTACTATCTTTAGAGAGAATTTTTTGTCAAGTCTTTTCAATGCCTGAACCATTATTGCAGCAGAAGTAATTCCATCGGTATCAAAGTGACTTATAATTTCCACCCCTTTCCCTTTTGTTTCGAGAATAAATGATTCCGAAACTTCTTCCAAAATTTTTTCTAATTCACCATCTTCCATTCTAAATATAAATAAAGAACCCTTAACTATTTAACTTCTATTCCAAGGTATTTCTTCAATCTTCTTAACTCTGAAAAGACCCTGTCTTTTTCTCTTTTTGCTCTTTTGTCCTGATGGTTTTTTTCATAGTGTTTTTTGATTCTTTCAAGCTTTTCTTGGACATTTTTCATATCAGGATTTAAATAAGAATCTCCAAGAATTTTTGAAATTTTTCCGGAGTATTCTTTAGGATGAATGCCGCTATCTCTTAATCTTTGGCCAATTTTTTCAGAGGTTAATCCTTCTTTAGAAAGTTTTTTGACTTTCTCTTCGTATTCCTTTTGGGTTAATTTACTTTTTTCTTTTTTTTCTAAATCTTTTTTTTCTTCTTTTTCTTTTGAACCAGATTTTCTCATAATAATTACTTGTCAATTTCTTTTTTAAAGCTTGTGTTCATCATATTTTCGACAAAAGAATTTGCCCCTAAGGGCAATCTTTAAATAGATTTTACTTATCCTTTTTTTAAAGAGTACCTTTGGAATATCGCGGAGGTGGCACAATGGCACTGCGTTCGCCTGCAGAGCGAATTTTCGCGGGTTCGATTCCCGCCCTCCGCTTCAAACCTTAGGAAGAAGCGCAACGAGACAACGTCAAGTTCCGCTTATTCAAAAAACGTTTGAGGCGAATAGCCCCTCGAATTTCATAGTCATTTCAATTTGTAGAAGTGGCAGGCTGGCTTCAAATCACGGTGAGGCCAGCCAATACAAGGAGAACCAACCATGACAGTTTATTCAAAAAAAATCACAATGCATACAAACAAAAAGATAGATTTTGTTAGGATTACCAATTTAGTAAGGCAGGCTGTAAAAGAGTCAGGGGTTCAGGATGGAATTGCCCTTATTAATCCGATGCATATTACTGCTTCAGTTTTCATTAACGATAATGAAAGCGGCCTTATTGAGGATTTTCAGAATTGGCTGGAAAAGCTCGCTCCAAAAAATTTTGATTACCGCCATCACAAGACAGGAGAAGACAATGGATTCAGCCACCTTTGGAGGACTATCATGGGGAGAGAAACTGTTGTCTCGGTTCAAAATTTTGAACTTGAACTTGGAAAGTGGGAGGAAATTTTTTACGGAGAGTTTGACGGATGTCGCGACAAAAAAATTTTAATAAAAGTCCTGGGAGAATGATCAAATTTTTTTTTGTCTTTTTATAATTAATAAAATGTTTTTTTTCCGTCGGTAAAATTCATCTTTTAAACTTTTTTTAAAATTTTTTTTCCGGAAAATAAAAAACTATATAAACAAACCCGGTCTTTAATTATTGCCGAAAAGACTTAAACTTAGTTTAAGGGCAACAATTAAAAAAATGGTGATGAATGAGTAAGAAAGTACCTAAAAAGACCAAACCAAAGAAAACTAAATAATTCTAGTTTAATTCTTTAGGTCTTTTTTTGTTGGAGAGATTTGTCTTTTTATTTTTATTTTTTTAAAGTTTTTGCATAGTTCTGGAAAAATTTTATGGCTCTGGTCCTCAATTCCTTGCGGGAGAGCATTTTTCACTTCGTTCAAAATGGCTCTGATCCTCAATTATTTGCGGGAGAGCAAATGGCTCTGAGGAGAATTTAACTCCCGACCTCGGCCTCGCCCGGCATTTGTATTTCTACAAAATGCTCATGAGAGCCGCGCTCTAAACACTGAGCTACAGAGCCAAATTTCTGACTTATTCAGAATAAGTTTACTAAAAATAAGTACTTTAAAAGGATTTTCTAAAGAAAAAACTATCTCACTTCAAGTTTTTCAGCTTCTTTTTTCTTTTGTTTCATGAATCTTGAAAGGTATCCTGCCATTTTATTTCTCATCTTTTTTGAGGGCATTTCTTTGCCTAAAATGGATTTATTTTTTTCGAAATCCTCATGAAAATCTATCCCATTTGCCATTAGTTCTTTTGAAGCTCTTTTAACTTGTTTTGATTTTATTTTTCCCATCTTAATCTTTATTAAATCTCTTTTTTAAAGCTTGTGTCTATGACCCTTAATGCAAAGGTTTATAATTCCTGAATTATCCTAAATTTTGTAAGCCGGATAAGCTAACTTTCGAGGTTCCTTCGGATTAAATTCCAAAGAAGTAAAAATTATGACTTCTGGATCCTTGA
Organism: archaeon; assembly: GCA_030699005.1. GTDB lineage: Archaea > Nanobdellota > Nanobdellia > Pacearchaeales > GW2011-AR1 > GW2011-AR1. Next base: position 1,887 of record JAUYLQ010000004.1, on the reverse strand, counting down.
GGAAGGTCCGCCCACCAAAGACGATATTTGAGCCATTCTTCGAAAGAAGAATTGCCGCGAGGCAAAGCTCTGCTACAGAAACGACACAGCTTGTTTAGAGTGATGAACGATGCCGTGAACTTTGAAAAACAAGATATGATGAAACGAGCAACTTGGCTGGTGCAAGGGAATAAATTCCCGCTTAGTCAAATGTTAGCATGTTCTGTTTGCGAAAGCAAAGAACAACAGAAGGTGGCCTATTCCGGCTTATTTTTCTTAAATTGTCAGGTCAGCAATCAATTGCTTTAAACTTTTGGCTTCTCTTTCATTTGGGCCAGAAGAAACTTTTGCGTATTTCAAACCGTTTTTATTATCTCTTATATGGTTAACGGTGTCCACATAGTCTCCAAGATTTTTCTCACATGCAGTCCCTTTTACTCCCAATTCTGATTCTTTTACCTTGTATGTTCCTTCACTAAAGAAGTACTCCAATTCCTTCACCATGCGGTTTCAAGCTAGATGCTTTTTATAAAGATTTATATTGTTGAAAATAGCCTGTTTTGAGAATATTTTGAATTAAAGTATTTATGGGAATGGGGGGAGTCGAACCCCTATGTCGAGTTTACTCGATATGCCGACGTAGTCGGGGGGGTCATATGGGAATGGGGGGAGTCGAACCCCCCACACCATGATCTTCAGTCATGTGCTCTCCCGCTGAGCTACATTCCCTCGTCCCATTTGAATGTAGTCAGCCTGTCAACGTTAGTTGTGCTTTCAACTGAGCTACATTCCCTCATCCCAAAACTTTATTTTAATGTAATCAGTCTGCCCATGTTAGTTGTGCTTTCAACTGAGCTACATCATGAAAACCTTTTGAATTTTCTTTTTGGATTGAAATTTAAAGTTATAATTCTTTTTTAAAGTTTGTTAAACGACCGAAGAGGGAAACTTATCAGAACTTTTATAAATAGGGAAATCTTTTGTAATAAAAGAGAAGATGGTGAGGAAAAAAGTTTCTAAAAAGGAGCCTTCAAAGGGAGGGGATTCGAAACTCGAAAATCAGAGTGTGAAGAATAATATTTCTTTGATTTTAGGGGTTTTTTCAATTTTAATCTCTTTTATTTTTCCATACATTATTGCAATCACAGGAATTTTGGGACTTATCTTTGCATATAATGAAAAAGGAAAAGTTCAAAGAAAGGCAAATATGTGGGCTTTCATATTAAATCTTATTGGGTTATTCCTTGCAGTAGTGTTTTTAACAGTTTCTCTTGTTGCAGTTTTACTTTATGGCTCTGATTTGAATTTGGCGGGGGCAATTTAAAATGAAAAACAATAATTCAAAAGGTGCAATGGAAATGAGTGTTGGAACAATTGTTACCATAGTTCTTCTTATGAGCGTTCTTGTTTTAGGGCTTTTTTTTGTTCAGAGAATATTTTCATCCGGGGAAAATGCAATAGACTCCATTGACAGCCAAGTCCAGAATGAGATTAATCAGTTGTTTTCCGATGGAACTAAATCCGTTGCAGTCTTTCCAACTTCGAGGGAGATTACTGTTAAAAAAGGGGGGGCTACACCTAAAGGTTTTGCATTCTCCGTTTATAATGATAATAATGACCCAAGTTCCGATTTTGAGTATACTATAAAAGCAGATGATGTTGATGATTGCGGAGTAACCATGACCCTTCAAAAAGCAGATTCTTACACTCTTGGAGGGGAAGGAAGTTTCACTCTTGGTCCTTCAAGTTCTCTTGAAAATGCAAGGTTGGTCAGGTTCAACTTTCCTGAAAGTTCACCATCCTGCACTATTTTCTATAATCTTGACATAACAAGAAATGGAGTTCCTTATCCTTCGGGAGGGAGCACCCAGATTTTGGTAACAGTCAAGTAGAAATCTTTTTCACCAA
>JAUYLQ010000003.1 GCA_030699005.1 archaeon | reverse complement strand
ACCCCTACTGGAAGAATTATTGGTCAATGTTATTTGGGAAAAAAAGATTTAGGTGAAAAACTTGGCTGGGATGGAGATTATTCCTGGTTTGGAGAAGCAGATAAAGTAAATCCAAAAATAATTTCTCCTTATTATGCAGTTGATAGATATGCTGCAATGCCTGAAATCAATGAGTTTCTTTCAAAAGGGGGAAATTGGATTATAGATAGATGGACAGAATCAAATAAAGGTCACCAGGCAGGAAAGATTAATAATTTTGAAGGACGGTTAAAGATGGTTACATTTATTGAAAAACTTGAGAATGAAATCTTGGAGATATGCAAGCCGGATTTAGTTGTTTTTCTCTATCTTCCTTTAGAATACTCAATTGAATTAAGAAAAAAGCGTGATGGAGGCAAATTAAATCAGGACGGCCACGAATCAAATATGGAGCATATGAAAAATGCAGAGGAGTCATATTTAGAGCTTTCTAAATTATATAAGTGGAATCAAATAGATTGTGCCATGAACGGGAAAATAAGGTCGCCCGAAGACATTCACGAAGAGGTTTATTCTGCAGTTAAAAACTTGCTTTAATTTTATTCAAAACTTCTTCAACTTTTTTTTCAAGGTCAGATATCGTCCCATTGTTCATGAACTTAAAGTCCGACATTTTAATACATTCAGAAAGGTTCTGCTTAGTTGGGTCAGAATTTTCCATCTCTCTTTTTTCGTCACTGACGAACTTATCATAACTTACAAAATCAGAGTCAAGTTTCCTTTCTTTTATCCGGCTATATCTTTTTTCTATTTCTGCATCTACACTGAAAAGGTAGAAATCTCCTTTCTTTTTGAGTGCTTCAACCTCCCCAATTGCACGAATGCTCTCAATAACAGAATTTCCCCCGTTTCCTTTTGCTCTTGCATAAAGCTTTTCCACAATGTAACTTGGAGAGTTTTCTTCCCTAAGATGGTTCCCAACAAGAACCATTGAGTTCCTATCCATCGGAAGACCTCTTTTTTTAATTTCTTCAATTAAAAATTCCCTGACTGAGTAGTGGGTGAATCCTTTATTTTTTAATATTTCAACAATTGTTCCTTTTCCTGCCCCAAGAGTTCCCGTAATTCCGATTAGCATTTTACAAATTTTTCCTCATGAAAATTTCATCGCATTAAACAAAACGACGAAAACAAATTTATATGAAAACCAGGCTAAAATTATCCAGTATATAAAAGACGAAATTTGAAGGGCAAATGCAATCAAGAGATAAATTCCGCATAGTAAATCAATTATGCTCATGACGTCTTTAAAAATAAATCCTTTTGCAACAAGGTAAATTGAGGACATAATTACAAGCTGGGGTGCAAAAGAAATTTTAAACTGAATAAGGGTTAAAGAAGTAAGTGCAATCAAGTCCAGAAACATAAGAATTATTGGTATCATCTTTTTCTCACCTTAAACATCAAATTAACTTAATCTTAGCCTTTTTAATTTTTTATATTCCATTTGGAATATTCAATTATGAATTCTGTTTTAGTACTCAATTCCCTCTCTGGCTAAAATTCCTTTGTCATAAGGATGTTTTATTTTTGCGAGATCTGTTACGTAATCTGCTTTTTCTTTTACAGATTCTGGGAAATCCCTACCAGTCATAATCAATTCGGTATTTTTTGGCTTGTTTTCAATTAAATCAAAAATTAATTCTTCAGGTATAACTTTCCAATTCAATCCGGGTCCGACTTCATCTATTAAAATCAAATCATAGTCATCCATGTCCTCAAATGCTTCATTCCAGAATTCACTAAACTCCTTTTTTAAACTCTCAAGCTGCTTCGTGTCATAATTTTTGAAGTATGGATGAAGCGGTTTGAACTGAAGATATTTCACTCCTGAGTTTTCAAAAAAAAACTGCTCTCCAGTGTCTCTTTTGAAAAGCTGGACTATTTTTACTTTTAATCCTCTTCCAAGAGCTCTCACAATTAATCCCATTCCTGCTGAAGTTTTTCCCTTGCCCTCTCCCGTATAAATGTGAACAAGACCAAGGGAGTTTTTGTCAATGGTCATCTTTATCTCTTTTTTAGTATTTTTATTTTATTGCTTACAAGGTAACAGAATACTTCTTCTTGATTGTAATGTTCGAGTGTAAGTTTCATTATTTTCCCTATTTCTTTTTCAGTGCAGTATATTCTTACTGGAATCATCTCTTCAGCAAAAAGCTTTTTATCAGGGTTTATCCAGCGCCCTTTCGCAGTTCTTAGAATTGTCAAGCCTCCGGAAATCTTCTCAACTTTCCTATCCCATTCCTTGTGGTATAAAATTGGATATTTTCTTCCCCCATTTGAAAATTTTGGAACGAGAATCTCCCATAAGGATTTGCTTTTAGAAACCACGTTATATTGAATGTCTTGGGCTTTTTATATATTTTACTGAGGGAATTTCCTCAGCTGCATTTACTATATCCGCAGTCGAAGCATGTCGGATCACTGCATCCTGAAACCATCCCGACGTTTGAACTAAAGCACTTTGAGCAGTAAAGGTTTTTCACATCCCTGTCGATTTTAACTTCCTCTTTATCTTTTCCGTTTGTAAATCCATTTCCATTTTCAATCGGTTTAAGTTTCCCGGTTTTTATTAGATGCTTTCTTATTGCAATTGAAAATGCGTGGGGGATAGAATCAACACGGTTTTTTCCAAATCCATATGGTTTTTCTGACTTTATTGAGTTCAAGT
>JAUYLQ010000053.1 GCA_030699005.1 archaeon | reverse complement strand
GAAGTAGAAGTTCCATACAAAAACAAGAAAATTAAAGGCGATCAAGGTGAAGTAGAGATTCAATGCAGGGGAAATCTTGTTATGGATCCTGAAGGTAAATGGGAAAAAAATTCTTGGATAAAACCATTCAAAAAATTTATTATTTACAAGTTATTAAGAACTCGGTATGACAAGCACAGGTTTGATCTGTATGGAGATGTAGAAAAGCTTCAAGAAGCAATAAAGAATTACTTCCAAATACCTGCTTACTCAAAAGATGTTAAATTCTCGGAATTCTGGGAGAAAAGGTTCCCTGAATAAAAATGGAAGCAAAAACAGAATATAAACTAGAAACATTAAAGGTTAAGTATGCAGGATTTTTCAATTTTGGAGAAATAATTGCGTTCATTAAGAAATGGCTTCAAAATGAATACTATGTTGTATTGGAACAAAAGCACAAATATAAACCAAAATCGCAAGAAGTTGAATTTATAGGATTCAGAAAACTCAATGAATACGTCAAGTATGCTGTGGAAATCACTATAAAATCTGAAGAAACTAAAGAGGTAGAATTAGTTAAAGAAGGGAAAAAATTAAATACGCAAGAAGGAAAACTCGTGATAACTTTGAATGGATCAATGGATCTTGACTGGCAGAAGCGTTTCAAAGGTCAAAAATTTTTGACGTTCCTTCAAGATTTTTATCATAAATACATAATCAAGCAAAAAATAGAGGAAGAATGGATGGGTCCATTCGAGAAAAAAGTAATGCAGTTAAGAGATGATGTTAAAGAAACATTTTTGGAAGGTGACTGATGGGCGAAAAAGAAAAAATTCTTGAAAAAAGCTTTTCTTACGAAGGAATTTTTTTAGTTAAAGAAGTGCTTAATGTAATAAAACAGTTTGCTAAAGATAAAGGTTACTCGTTTGAAGAAGCAAGCCACACTGAAAGTGTGAAGAAATCAGGAAGAAATATTAATTTAAAACAAAATCTCAAGAAAAAAGTGAGTGATTACATAAAAGTTAAAACAACTATAGAGCTTGATTTTTCTGAATTAAACGATAAACTTGTTGAAAACAAAAAATATCAGGTGGGCAAAGTTAAATTCACTTTTGAAGGCGCTCTGGAAACAGATTATGAAAAACGTTGGGAGTCAAAACCCTCATTCTGGCTTTTAAGATATTTTCTGGAAAAATATGTTTACGACTCACATTTGGTTGGAGTTAAAAGTGAAACTTCTTCAGATGTTGATTACTTGATAAAAACAATTAAAGCATACTTGAACATGCTCAACTGATGAAAATAAGAATTCTTTCAATAGGCAGAATTAAAGAGAGATCCGCTCAAGAATGGATAAATGAATTTTTGAAAAGAATTCAAAAATATTGTACTCTTGAAATTCTAGAAATTAAAGAGAGTAATAAAAAAAATGAATCAGAAGAATTGTTAAAAAGAATTAAAGATAAAGACTTTAACATAGTTTTAGATCTTTCAGGAAGACAAGTTAGCAGCGAAGAGTTATCTCAAGTAATAAAAAACCAGATCATGCAAAAAGATATCTGCTTCATAATAGGAGGCCCGGAAGGATTTGATAGTGAACTCCTTGGGAAAGCACAATTTGTTTTAAATCTTTCAAGAATGACTTTAACGCATCAGATGGCCAGATTATTCTTAATAGAACAAATATATAGAGCTTTTACGATACTAAAGGGTCAGAAATACCATAAATAAACAAAATCTTTAAAAAACACCGCCAACTACAAACCAAAAACAACAACCAATTTGCCTCTGTAGCTTAGTAGCTTATAGCGGCGGTTTTGTACGCGTTCGGCTTAGCGTCTCGTCGCTTTTGTCGTAAACTCCAAAAGAACCGCAGGTCGAGGGTGCAACTCCCTCCAGAGGCTTTCTTATCGCAAATTTTTTTAGTCAGGTCACTTCAATAACTGGTGATGGCAGTCCTGAGCTTCCTTCTTTCCAGCCCATCCATTGGCAGGTTGCTTGTGCAATTGCGCCGGGTAATTCACAATTTTTGCTTTCTCCGCACAATACATCTCCACAGAAAGTATCTTTACATACCGGAATTTTTTTATTAATAATTATTTCTGGTTTCATTTCGTGATCGTAACAAGTGCATGGCCCCATTTTGTAGCTTCCAGGATATTTAACTTCTATGCCACTAACACACTCGTATTTTTTTGCTTCTGAAAAAATGTAATCTTTATATTTTTCTTTGTCCTGTTTTTGTGTAGTCCAGCCTTTGCTCGTACAAACTTTATGGCAGTCTACAGGAACTGTGCTTGTGGGGGGTAGTGAAGGAGGAATTGTTTGGGGTGTAGGATTTGCATCTGGTGTGATTCTTGTTGTTTCATCTTTTTCAGGTCTAGGAATAATTTCTGGTTTTGGCTCTGTGGAAATTTCAGGTGTAGGGTTTTTATCTAGTATTTTGCTGCATAATGTTCCTTTCAAAAAATCTTCACGTTCATGTGCAGTAGGAGTGAATGCTCCTGATTCCAGAGCTGCTAAAAATTCATCTGGATCGGTGAAAATTTGTTTTCTAGGTAATAAGCTGGTTTTTTTAGATTCATCAGAGGATTCTTCTTCTGAGCTTTCATCTTCTTCCCAGTTTATTTGGTTAGAGCATTTTTTACAGCAATTTACTTTGATTATTGCATTAGATTCTTCTTCAGGATCTGTTAAATACTCATAAGGAAAAACATCTTCAAATCCTACAATTTGATATCGGTTTCTTGCATCTGGAGCTGCGTTTTCGTTTTCTCTTAAATGAACATCAAATTGTATGTAAAAATCGTTAATATCATTTTTGCAATTGCAGTTTCCTGCAGCAATAACTCTTACCATATTGGAATTTTTAAACCATAAAAATTGCATGTTAAACTCGCGGCATTCTCTTTCAGTT
>JAUYLQ010000050.1 GCA_030699005.1 archaeon | reverse complement strand
ATGCATGGACGGTTCATTTTATACTGGAGTTACAAACGATCTTAAGGCAAGAGCGAAAGCTCATGCAACAGGGAAAGGAAGTAAATACGTCCGAAAAAAAGGTTTTAAAGAAGTTCTTAGGTTTAAGGAATGTGAAAATAAGTCTCAAGCCTGCAAATATGAATACGAAATAAAAAAGCTGCCGAGAAATGAAAAATTAGGCTGGTTTAATGATGATTAGATATCTTTCTTCTTCCAAAACTTCTTCTGTTTCTTTCTGAAGGTCTTTTCGAGTTGCTTCTTCCTCTGGAGTCGCTTCTATTCCTTACAGCGTGACTTCTGCCCCTTGAAGAGTCTCTTCCCCGGGATGGAGACCTTCTAACAAAACTCCTTCCGGGCTTTATGATTTCCACCCTTTTTAGGTCTGGCAGTTTAACTTCTTTTATTTCAACTTCTTCATGTTTTAATATGTTTGAAAAATTTTCATAATCTCTTGAAGAGAGGATATTAATCGCTTTCCCTTCTTTCCCTGCTCTTGCCGTTCTCCCAATTCGGTGGATGTAATCTTTTGCAACTGAGGGTATGTCATAATTATATATGTGGGTCACTCCTTTAATGTCAAGCCCCCTTGAAGCAATGTCTGTACAAACTAGAATATTCAAACCAGTGTCTTCATGAAACTCATTCATAACATTAATTCTTTTCTTTTGCTCAAGACCCCCGTGGATTGCTTTTGCCTGGATTCCAACGTGATTCAAATTTGCAACAACAAAATCTGCGTTTCTTCGTGTTGAACAAAATATCATAGCTAAGTGCAACTTTTCCTCTTTAAGCAAATGGATTAAAAGGGCAAACTTTAACGCATCTGGGACATCATAGAAAATCTGCTCCAACTTTGAATGGTCAACATATGACTCAACAGAGACTTCAACAGGATTAGTCATGTATTTTTTTACTAAGTATTCTATATCTGCTGAAATTGTTGCAGAAAACAACATTGTCTGGCGTTTTTTTGGGCATTCGTCAATAATTTTCCCCACATCACGGGAAAAACCCATGTCAAGCATCCTGTCAAACTCATCTAAAACAAGTATTTCGACTTTGCTTAGTTTAAGTGTTTTTCTGGTTAAGTGGTCAAGAACCCTTCCGGGTGTTCCAGCAACTACATCGGTCCCCCTCATTTCCTTAATTTGATTGTGAAGATTAACTCCCCCATAAACTGCAACAACTTTCAAATTGCCTTTGGAAAAGTTTTTGATTGCTTCAGCTACCTGTTCAGCTAGCTCCCTTGTCGGAACTAAAACAATTGATTTGACCACTTTTTCAGGTGTAATTCTTTCTATAATTGCAGAAGAAAAAGCCAGGGTTTTCCCGCTTCCAGTCATTGAAGTTCCAAGAACATCGCGACCTTCCAGCACAAAAGGTATTGCTTTCTCCTGAATTTCAGAAGGGGTGTCAAAACCCATACTTTCCAGTATCTTTACCACACTTTCACTCAAGCCCAACTTTCTAAATTTATCCATTTTTCAAAATTTTAACTTTTATGTCTGTCTTATCAATTAATCTTTAGAATCAATCAACTACTAATTTAAATCTTGAACTTTGTTTATAAAGCTTGTTTAAGGCTGAATTTTGGCAAAGAAAAAGTTTTGAATCTCTATTTGTCCCCTTTCATGCTACATATTCTTTTAAATACAAAAATTCTAAAAAATCAATGGATATAGTTATAAGGAGGTATAAAAAATGAAAAAAACAATTTTAGCATTATTTGTTATCTCTGTACTTTTGGTTTCTACTGCGGCTGTTTTCGTGGCAGCAGGGTTTGATGAATACGGTTACAACTATCAGGCAAGAAATTTCGTTGGAACTGCTGATGGAGTTGATAAGACTCTTGATGGAACAGTTTGGGGAGACTCAACTTATGCAAATGACCAACTTGTTATGAAGTGGAACAAAGCATGGGACGACTGCAACGATGCAGGAAACAATGATGAATCTGCATGCGCTGGTGCTTGGACAAACAATGAATGGAACGGCGCTTTTCCCGGTGGAAGCGGAGAAGTTTGGCATTACAAAATTATATGGGTAGGTTCTGATTTGGAGAACAGTCCATATTGGGAAGAAGGCGGTGATTCAATTTGGGGAAGCTATGAAGTATTAATGGATCAAGGAACCTCTAATGGAGAACACATTTGGTTTACACATGCAACTCCGAATGGATACGGCAATTAAGTAAATTCTTTATTTTTTTATTTTTCTTTTTCTTTTTTTCTTTTTAACCTTTTTATCGTCGGGAGAAAGGTATTTAAAAGTGAACAGCGTCATATTAATTACTAAAATGGGGGTGGGCTTTGTAATTTTGCTTGATTTTGAAATGAGTAAACTAGTTCCGGGTCACAAAAGACCCAAAAAGAAGAGTGTAGACCTAGATTTTATTAAAGACTTTAAAAAGCGGCAGATTGAAGAAGCCCCTATTAAAACCCCCTCGTAAAAATAGCTTTTTAAATATCTAAGGTTTTACATGGGAGTAAAGGAGAATAAAATGCCCCACCCAATAATAAACATTATTAAAACAGAATGGGGATATTTGGGCAAGAAGAGGAAATTGTTTCTTTTCTATACTTCCCTATTTGTAATTGCGGGAATTATTGACCTTGCTACCCCATACATTTTGGGGACAATTTTCAATTCCATTCAACAGTCCATAACTTCTGAAGGGGAACTAAGAGATCTGGCATCTAAGATAGCTCTTCTATTGTTGGTTACGGTAGCTTTTTGGATTTTTCATGGTTTTGCGAGAGTTTTAGAAACAAGCACAGGATTTTATGTAAAGAAAAATTATGTTAATGATAAAATTAGAATACTCTTAAAACTCCCCATAAAATGGCATAAGGATAACCATTCTGGCGACACAATAGACAAAATAAACAGAGCCTCTGGAGCTATTGAAGACTTTTCCTCACATATGACTTTTCAAATCATATACGGCATTATTTCTTTCATTGGTTCATTGGTTATTCTTGTTCTTATTGATTGGAAAATAGGAGTTTTTGCGTTTGCTTTTTCAGCTATTACTTTATTTGTAATTTCAAGGGTTGACAAAAGACTGGATAAAAAGTATAAGGAATTGAATATATACAGTAATAAGACTTCCGCCGCCATATTTGATTATTTAAGTAACATAATAACTTTAATCACTTTAAGATTAAAAAGAACTGTTTCTGAAGAAATAAATGCAAAGCAAGCTGCGGCATATCATACTTTTAGAAGTTCTTCTGTAACTAACGAGCTTAAGTGGGGATTTGCAAGTGTTGCGATCAAGGTTATGATTGTTGCAATTCTAATCTACAGAGCATACTCCGAATTTGGCCTCACGGGCACAATATTAGTTGGAACTTTATATATGATTTATGGATACTTAGATAATGTCGGGAATACTTTTTACAAATTTGCTGAACTTTATGGAGAAATAATCCGGTCCAATGCTCGGCTTGTTGGAGCAGACTCTATAGATGAAGCGTATAAAAAATTAAATCATCCTGAACCAAAAAACCTTCCTAAAAAATGGAAGGAGATTGTTTTCAAAAATGTCTCCTTTACCTATGACACTCAAGGTAAAGTTAATCATATAGATGACATTAACTTTTCATTAAAAAGAAAACAAAAAATAGCTTTTGTGGGGGAAAGTGGTTCTGGAAAGAGCACAGTTTTAGCTCTCATTCGTGGACTCTATAACATTGACAAAGGAGAAATACTCTGTGACAATGTCCCCCTTCTTGACAAAACTAATGAGGTAAAAGAGAATGTAACTCTTATTCCCCAAGACCCAGAAATATTCAATAATACTTTTAGGTACAATATTACAATGAACCTCCCAGCCAAAGAGCAAGAAATAGAAAAGGCCGTGGAAATGTCCCAATTAAAACCAGTGTTGGAAAGACTACCCTTAAAAACTTGAGACAAATGTTATGGAGAGGGGAGTCTCTCTTTCTGGAGGAGAAAAGCAGAGACTTGCTTTAGCTAGGGGACTTTTTGCCGCAAAAAAAAGCGACATCATTTTGATGGATGAACCCACAAGCAGTGTTGATAGTTTGAATGAAACTAAGATTCATGAGCAGGTGTTTGAGGAGTTTAAAGAGAAAACAATAATTTCTTCTATTCACAAATTACATTTATTGGATAAATTTGATTATATTTACTTGTTTTCAAAAGGAAAAATCATCGCCCAAGGCACATTTGAAGAGCTTAAGAATAACCCCCATTTCAAAGCAATGTGGATAAAATATAACAAGGAGAAGAAGAAAATAACCGACACAGAAAAAGAGAATCCCAAAATTAAATAGCTTTTTATAGTCGCATTCCGTATTTAAGTTACATAAAAAATGGCAATGAATCGAAAAGAGGAAGGAATCTTTGCTGTTATTGCTTCAATTGTTGTCCTTGTTTCGGCAATGTGGGACCCATGGATTTCTGCAATTATTGCAATAATCGCTTTGTTGTTCTTTGCTGAACAAAGTTTCGCAGGAAACGGTAAGAAAAAGAATTGAATTCCTATTTAAGGCAATAAAGAAATGATTTTTAGACGTTTGAAGTTCTATTCGTGAATAATTATTAATCAGGATTAATTCTTAGGTTGTATAAAGCAACTACTTCTGAAGGGGCAAGTGCTTTATTAAAAATTCTTAGTTCATCAATTGAACCGTTAAAAGAGGGGTACTCTTGGGAATACCTTCCAATTTTAAGGTCAGCATGACCTTTTTTTAATTTGATATTATAATCTGAAAGGAAACTTGAATCCCTTAGAACCCCATTTTTGTAAATCATTATGTGAGTTTTGTTTACAACCCCGGCAATATGAATCCATTCCCCCTCTTTCAAATCGTCCTGAAAATAGCTTCCAGCACCAAGTCCTTCATCATGGCTAAACACATAAAATGAAATTCTTTTCCCTCTGGGCCCATTGTCATATGCTGTATCATTATAAATTCTAAAGTACCACTCGCGATTGTTCCCATCCGTTGAATATTTGCTCAAAAAATGTATTGCATTTCTTTCAGCAGTGTCATTCCCACCCGTAAAATTAAATGAGTCAGGCCGTAACCAAAATGAAACGGAGAAATCTCCTTTGGTTGTTGAGGGGCTCAATTTTTTTGAGTCTTTTACAGAGATTTCACTGTTTCCATTAAATTCGAAAGCACCATCTTCAAAAATTCCACCTTCCGGGTTAAAATAGGCTCCATTCACCTCCCCATAATTAAAATTTCCCGATAAATCACAAATCCCTTTTCCTCCGTTGCATGAATTATTGTTAAAATTAAAGTACAAAACCTGAGAATCCAAAATTGTGCTCAGGTTTAAAAAAGAAGCGGCAAGGAGATTAAAAATTATCAAAATAGCCATAAGAGAGACCAGTAAAATTCTAATTGGCAGTTTTTTTTCATTTTTTATTAAAGATTTTATTTTGTCCGGAATCTTGTTCAGACTAAATCTCTTTAATATTTTCATTTTATTTTTTAAAAATCTATCCCTTTTATTCTTAAGTTGTACTTGAAAGTACTACCAGGTTCTTTAAAGAAAGAATCTCTTTGTTTTTTTCATGGTAAAAGCAAAACAAAAAAACAACAGCAACCTTATTGGTGCGTGGGTTTTTTTGATTGGAGTAATTGTCTCAGTAATTTTTGGATTATTTGGGGCAATAACTGAAGTGGTGGTCTGGATTCTTATTCTAGTGGGCTTAATTATCGGATTTTTGAATATAGCCTCCGAAGAAACAACCCCGTTTCTTACAGCGGGAGCTGTCCTTATTTTTGCCAGTGCATTCGGTCAGGGGGCAGTCAGTGTAATTCCTGTTTTTGAGAGAATCCTTAGGGCACTATTATTAATTTTCGTCCCGGCAGTAATCATTGTTGCAATAAAAAGCTTATTTTTACTTGCAAAAAGGTAAGAAGATATTTTAAATAAAATTCATTTAAACATATTATGAAAAAAAAGGACTTAATTAACAGGCTAAAAAGTTTTAACTTTCCCAAAAATATTCTGGATGCATTTGAAAAAGTGGACAGAAGTTTTTTTGTTACTCAAAACCTTAAAGAAGAAGCATATAAGGATATCCCCCTCCCAATCGGGCATAACCAGACAATAAGCCAGCCTTACACTATTGCATTTATGCTCATGCTTCTTGAAGTAAGGGACGGTCAAAAAATTCTTGAAATTGGCTCTGGTTCCGGGTATGTCCTTTCTCTTCTTGCGGAAATGAATAAAAATGGTGAAATTTACGGAGTTGAGAAAATAAAAGAACTTGCAGAAAATTCAAAAGAAAAATTAAAAAAGTACAAAAACGTCAAAGTAGTTCAGGGTGACGCTCTTAACGAACTTCAAAATGAAAACTTTGACAGAATAATTGCAAGCGCTTCATTCAGCGAACTTCCTCAAAAAATAGTAAACAATCAATTAAAAATAAAGGGGATACTTGTTGCCCCGGTTGTAAGTTCAATAGTAGTGATAAAAAAAGGTTCAAGAAATAAAGTTGAAGAATACCCAGGCTTCAGTTTTGTCCCGATAGTTTAAAAGAATTTCAAAAGTTTAAAATAATTTTAAAATGGCAGAAAAATAAAAAAATGGAAAGAAGAAGATTGTATCTCCTCGTTGTACTTTTGGCATTGCTTCTTTTAATTGTGATTTTATATGCCGTATACTTTGCCAGACCTTACCTTGTCAATCCTAACCCTGGGGAAGAAGTTTGCCTTAGTGATGGAGGAGAATGGAAAGAATTTTCCGACTCATGTGCAAACACATGTTCTTATGAGAGAGGGGGGGACAGATATTGTGCGCAAGTTTTGACTTTTAGCTGTGAGTGCGGTTCTGGAAATTGCTGGGATGGAAAAAATTGTGTCCCGATTTAAAAATTAATTGTCTTTTATCCTCATTGACAAGAAACCCGCTTTTATTGTTAAGTTGTAATATAAAATACCCCATTCTATTTAAAGGGAAATTATCTTAAATTTTCTTATAGTGATATGACATGAGGAATAATAAAGATAGAATAATTTTTGAAAAGTCTGAGGAAACGCTTGAGGACCTTGAAAAATACTCAAGAACTGCAGAGTACCCGATTAATGACCTTTTTTTTGAAAGATGGTCTCCTAGTCATTTGTCAGGGGAAGAAATTGAGATTGAAGAACTTATGCCTTTATTCGAAGCTGCAAAATGGGCACCATCTGCCCACAATAACCAACCATGGAGATTTTTATTTGCAATGAGGGGAACTCCAAACTGGAAATTATTTTTTAATCTTCTTAGTGATGTAAATAAAAAATGGGCAAAGGATGCATCCGCCCTGATTATTATACTTTCAAAAAAAACTTTTGATAATGGAAAGCCATCAATGACTCATTCGTTCGACACAGGAGCTGCATGGGAAAACCTTGCTCTTCAGGGGTTTCTAATGGGTTACGCCGTTCATGGAATGGATTTGTTTGATTATGATCAGGCAAAAAAGAAGTTAAATATCCCAAATAGCTTTCAAATTGAAGCAATGGCTGCAGTGGGAAAACCCCATAAAAAAACTACTTCTGAAGAAATGGAAATCTACAGGCATCCTTCACCAAGGAAGAAAACAGAAGAAATTTTTTACGAGGGAAAGTTTCCAAGAGGAGATTTTCAAAATTGATTTTATTAATTCCTCTTAAAATCCAAACAAATACTGTTTATGCAATACCTATTATTATTTTCTGTCGGACCGTCATTAAACAAGTGTCCGAGGTGAGCCCCGCAGTTTTTGCATAAAACTTCTGTCCTTTTCATCCCTCCGGAATTGTCTTCCTTCAACTTCACGTTTGTTGCATCATCAAAACTTGGCCAGCCTGTTCCTGAATCAAACTTTGCATCAGACGAAAAAAGTTCCGCTCCGCAGTTTTTGCATGCATAATTTCCTTTTTCATTATTGTGAAGAAGTTTTCCTGTAAAAGGGATTTCAGTTCCTTTCTCAAACAGGACATGATTTTCCTCGGGAGTTAAATTTTTGTTTATCTTTTTCATTATCTTTTTTATTATTAATTAATTGCAAGTTTATTTTAAGAGCAAACCACCCCTATTTT
>JAUYLQ010000049.1 GCA_030699005.1 archaeon | reverse complement strand
TTGCTTTATTCGGACTACATAATTCCAACAGGAGGTAGCTCTCAGACATATTATTTATTAAAGGCAGGAGGAGATAATGTAAGAGTCACTGGTTTAAGGCTTCGTGGACCTCCCACTTTTGTTGGATCAAATGACATTTCTACATACGCTTATTCATTGTATGTGGGAATGCTTTCTTATGGGTATGATTTTGAAGTAGATAACAATGAAATTTATCGCCAAGATTATGTGGGAGTTAAATCTTCGTGGGGAGCTAACGGGTATGTTCATCACAATTATATTCATAATAATACAAGAGATGGTCTGGGGTATGGGGTTGTTTTGGATGGGCCATCTTATGCTTTAATTGAAGCTAATCTATTTGATTTTAACAGACATAGTATTTCAGGGTCAGGATACCCCGGTCAGAACTACACGGCAAGTTATAATTTAGTAAATGAAAACGGTATTGGTCAGCAGTTTGATATGCATGGAGGTGCAGACAGGGGAGACGGAACCGATATAGCTGGAGATAGAATTGAAATGTATGGAAATACATTTTATAAGGTTACAAATAAGCGTTATGTTCCTCCTCCAGGAACAAAAGTTGGAGCAATTGGTATAAGAGGAATTCCGACTGACGGAGCTTACATCTATAATAATTATTTCTTTTATGATGATTATGAGGATGGAATACATCAACAAAATGCATTCGGAAATATGTTTGTTTATGACAATTGTTATTTGGGATTAACCTTCAATTTATCAAATGGAATAAATACTTATTCAGCAAGCGTAGTATCAGGAGGAGTGACTGATACTTCTCAAACAAGAAATTTGAACATTAATGCACCTCTCCCTTAGTTTTATTTCTCAATGCTTCTGTCTTTTAATCTTCTTGATTTTGGAATGAAATTGGTTATCTTATCGATACTCGCTTTTCCCGTTCCAAGCATATCCTCTTTATATTTTAGGATAACAAATCCAGTTATCCCCGTTTTTTTTATAACCTCGTGACCCATCATCCAAGTTTTCATTTCTTCTTCATCCAGAATAATAACATTTTTTGTTATTTCATTCTTTAGAATCTGTGCACCTTCAATTGAAAGTCTTATCCCATATTCTTCAATTTTACCAAGGTAAACCCCGACTCTCTCGATAAATGAAATTTTTTCAAGCTCTCTTATTTTTTCTTCATCAAAGCTTCCCTGAAACAAAAATATTTTTTCTTTACCCCTCATAAATATTTTTCCGGGAATCTTTTTTATTCCAAATTGTAGATTAAGTTTATCGAATATCTCTTTTTTTTCCTTTCCTTCAATAATTTTTAAATCTGATATATAATATTTCATATTTTTTATTCAGTCCTCTTAAACTTAGCCACGAAAAAACCCTCAGTGTTATTGTCCTGCGGGTAGATTCTTTTAGAAAGCTTTACTCTTTTATCATATTGTTTTCCTTCCCACTCAACCAATCCAGGACGCGTTTTAACTGGAAGTGTGAAGTCAATAATTTCAATTTCGTTTTTGAATTCATTTAAGATAAAATCCACAACTTCCTCATTCTCTTCCGGGGCATGGGTGCATGTTGAATAAACAATTTCGCCATTCTTTTTCAGAGTGAGAAATGCATTTTTTGTAAGTTGCTTTTGAATTTTGGATAGAGATTTAATTGTTTTAGGGTTCCACATAAGATAAGTTTTTGGAGAACTTCTCAGAGTTCCTTCTCCTGAGCAGGGGGCATCAACGAGTATTTTGTCAAATTTGAAATCATTCTCGACAAATTTCCTGCATAAATCTCTTCCATCTTTTTTTGTAATAATAGTGTTTGTTATCCCGCATCTTTCAAGGTTCGATGCAAGAATTCTCATTCTTCCCATTGAAACTTCATTTGCAATTATTGTACCCTGGTTTTTCATCTTTTCTCCAGCTTCTGTTGTTTTACTTCCAGGAGAAGCGCAAAGGTCAAGATAAATTTCGTTTTCTTCTGGGTTAAGGGCAATTACAGAAAGCATACTTGAAAGTTCCTGAATGTAATAATACCCTAAAAGGTGCTCAATAGAACGGCCAAGCTCACCCGGCTCGAGTTTTGCAAGATTTTTTTCAATGAGAATTTCTCCATCTTTTCTGTTTGGGGTTTTTCCTTCAATAATCAGGACTTCCGGGTAATTCTTCCACGGAGAACTAATTTTCCAGCCGTATTTTTCAAGTCTTTTTACGAGTTCTGAAGGGATTATCTTAAGTGTGTTAACTCTTATTGAGTTTACTGGCTCAAGTTTAGAAACTTCCCAATATTCTTTCAAATCTTTTTCTTCAGGCAGAAGTTTTTTCATCCTTTCAACGAAAAGGGGTTTTGCTTCAGGAATTTTTCTTTCTTTCATGGTTTTACTCGGGGATTTTTCTTTATAAGATTAAGGATTATATACGTTTCAAGCATAAAAAAGAATAAAAAGGGATTTTTCTGTATACTCAAATGGAGAGATTTGGTTTTTCTATTTCTGGGAAGCCCTGTCAGATTGGAAAAGTCTACAATAAATTTAAAGATTTATTCTCAGATTGGAATTCTATTTCATGCCCTTATCAAGAAACAGTTTCCCTGCCGAGAGGGTATTACGATGAGATTGAAGTCTTGAGTAAGAAAGGGTATCACGTCATTCATTTTAGTGGAGACTCTCAAATTTACTCTCATTTATCCACAAAATTTTTTAGAGATAAAGGGATGACTCTCGGGATTAATTCAAAACTTAATTTTGTAATTAAGTCGGATGATTTTTCCAAGTTAACCAAAATTCTTTCAAAGATTAGTGAAGTGGATCCGGTTTTTGAAGAGAAAGAAAACAACAGTTTTTTGGAAGAAAGAAATCCGGAATTTTTGGATTTTATTTAAAACCACTTCTTTAGGTTTTCTTGCTTCTTTCCATCGGAAATTTCTTGAATGTTGATGTCAAAAACCTGAAATATGTTTTCAACCGAAGGAAGGATTTGCTTTTTAAGGTAATAATCTAGGTCATATTTCCCGGGTTCATCCTTAAGTTTTATCCTATCTCGGACAAGCTTGCTTTTTGTATTTGTCTTTGCAACGTAATATTCTACGGGCATAAAAAGGTCAAGGGGCATTCCTTTTTCCCTCATTTTTTTTGCAGCAATCACATGAGGGGTTATTGATTTATACTCTTCAATTGGTTTTTTTATCTGAGATTTTATCATTATTTCCTCATTTGAAACTTTTCCCGAATTTAATCGGTCAATTACTTCTTTTAAATATTCAAGGGCGCCTTTTTCGCTTCCGCTTTTTAAGATTAGCCTTAGTATTTGGTCCTGGGTTTTTCTTGCCAGCTCACACCAATCCCGCCTTACTGTTTCAAATCCTCTTATTTTTATATTTCCCTCTTCATCAATCATGGCATATTTTTTCTTTGCCCCGGTTTCGCCAGACCTCGTTTTTACCCAGATTCCTCTTTTGAAAAAGTTTTCAATATCTATGTGCATTACCCCCGGAAGTTCTTCATTTAATTTTTTTAAAAGTTCAAAAATTTCTTTTTTGCTTTTTTTATCTCTTGTAAATGCAACGCTGTCAGTATCCCCGTATATTACTTTATGACCTGCTTTTTCTATTTTTTTTATTGTATCTATATTATATTTTCTTACAAATGCAAGTATTGTAGATGAAGCTTCCCATGAATAGTATCTTGCTCCAAAGAATCCGACATAACCGTGCGCTGAAGCTGAGAGAAGTTTGAATGCATTGCTTCTTGCTTTTGTAATCTTGTTTGGGTCCTTCTTGTATTCGTCCTTATATCTTCTTCTTTTTTCAAAGATTTCTTCCATTAGGACCGGGAAGAATCCCGGATCTTTTGAAAAATAAAATACTTTCTTTTTTCCCCCAATCTCAATTTCCGGGGAACTTACTAGATTTTTTGAATCTTTTTTTGAATCGATGAATGTTCCTTTTGAAATGTTGTGAGAAATTATTATTGAAGTGTGCATCGAAGTGAAATCGAACATTACAAGGTCTTCATAGAGGCCCGGTTTTGGTTCATATACAAAAGCTCCTTCAACCTTGCCCATTTTTCTTCTTTCCTCTATCTCCGTGTTTCCCGGTTTTTTTTCAGGAATTTCATCAAATTTGTCAAGATTGTGGAGGATGTAAGATTCAATTTGTTTTGAGAGTCCATTCCTTGAAATTTCATATATTGGCTCTCCTATTACTTTTGAAAATTCGAGAATGTCGGGCCAAAACTTTTCAAAGAGCCCAAATGTGAGGAATGAATCGTGTAAATTATATTCATAGTAGTTATCCCATTCGCTTTCTTTTATTTTTGAAGAATGTCTATACTCAAACTCTTTTTTTGAGTACCCTAAAAATTCTTTTGATACTTCGTTTAGAGAGAGGGACTCCGACTGCATATATTGCGAGTATGTTGTTTTTATAAATTTTAATAAGTCAATATGGGTTATCCCCGTTATCTTTCCTCTTATAGAAATTCCCCTTGATATCTTTGGTTCGCTTGAATCGATTCCAAGGGGGAGAGGGACTCTCAGAATTTTTGCCCTGGTTTTTATGAAGGGTAAATCAAAAATGTCCGAGTGATAACCGACAAGGAAATCCGGAGAGTATTCTTTTACATACTCTGCAAATTTTTCTAATAGTTCCTTTTCATTTTTCACAAATTCAACATAGCTTTTACTTGTTTTTTTCTTTTTCCAGGTTATAACTTTTTTGAAGTTTTCGCCGAATAAAGAAATCATTAAGATTTCGCCTTTTTCTGGCCTTAAGGAGTCAGTTTCTATATCGTAAGCAAGGGCTTTTGGAGAGAACTTTTCCTCTTTTGATTCAGACTTTTTTGATAATTTTATTACAAAGTCAACATCAAGAATTTTGTCTATCCCTCCGAATTCGTTTGATTCATTTAACACTTCCCCCGAAATTTTGCACCAGTTCATAGGGTAAACCTTTTTTTCTATAATGTAAGAAGTGATTAAGCCAAGGTCATACCCTCTTCTTTTTTCTACTTCAGGAATTCCAATTTTGTCTGCAATGTCATGCAAGTCTTTGTAGTTTATCCCGGATATTTTAACTGCTTTAACTTTTTTCCCTAGAAAATTTTTATTTTTCACTTCTGTTTTTTCAACTTTTACTTCTCTCCCGTTTGCTTCAAAATTAATTGAATTTATGTAATCAAGGGTTTCTTCTACCTTTTTCTTACTTAAGTTGTCTTTTAGTATTGCCCAGAAGTAAGGCGTAAAGTTATCTATGACACATATTCTTTTCCCGTCTCTGTTTCTTCCGAATATTTCAACATAGTTTTTCCCCTCGAAATCGAAGTAGTCATAGTCTATCGGGATGAATTCTATTTCCATTTATTTTGAAAGGCGATTAGTTTTATAAGTTTAATCAGTCGATTTTCGGATGTTATTAATCGTAAGGTTTATATATCACTATTAAGTAGTTATATTATGGTTAAAATGAATGGTTTGTCAGAAAAGGTGGGGACTTTTAGAGATGTTAATAGATTTGTTAGAAAGAAACTTTATGGAGCATCAGGAATTGAAATAGAGCTGGTGGTTAGACCCCTCGGGAGTGCAATTCAATATGGCTTTAGTAGATATGAATTAATTTACAAAAATGGAAATGAAGCAATTAAAGAAATTCTTGAGGCAGAAAGCGAGCAGGATATTTTTAAAAGTGCGATAGAAAAGTTTGAGCATCTGGGCAGAAATTATTACATTGAGTTTGACAAAGGGGCCTCTACAGTTTCTGTTTACAAGTCGGTCGAAGATGCCTCCAAATTTAGTTAAATATTTAATCAATCTTTATCTTCTTTTTATATGGGCTTAAATATAAGAGAAATTGTTCCAAGAAAAGAACTAGATGTGTCTGGTCTTAAAGGGAAAACTCTTTGCGTTGATGCATTTAATACTCTTTACCAGTTTTTGACGACGATAAGACAGGCTGACGGAACTCCTCTCCAGGATGAAGAGGGAAACATAACCTCCCACTTGTCAGGCATTTTTTATCGAAATATCTCATTAATCTCAGAAGGAATAAAATTAATTTATGTTTTTGACGGTGAGCCTCCAAAATTAAAAGATAAAATTCATAAGGTCAGGGGAGATATCCGGAGTCTTGCAAAAGAAAAGTATGATACGGCAAGAGATGGTGAAGACCTTGAAGATATGAAAAGATATTCTTCTCAACTTATACGTCTTAATGACAAAATGATTGAAGAGTCAAAAGAGCTTTTAGAAGCCTTGGGGATTTGTGTGATTCAGGCTCCCAGTGAGGGGGAGTCCGAAGCCGCTTACCTTTCAAGAAAAGAAGGGATTTACGGGGTTGTCAGCCAGGATTATGATTCTTTAGTCTTTGGAGCACCGGTTCTAATAAGGAATTTAACTGTCTCAAGGAAGAAGAAAACTATGTCTGGGTATGTTCAAGTGAATCCAGAGATAATCTTTCTTGAAGAATTTCTCAAAGAATTTGAAATAAATCTTGATCAGCTAATTTCACTTGCAATCCTTGTTGGAACGGACTACAACCCCAAAGGAATTCCAAGAATAGGTCAAAAGAAAGCCCTAAAAATCGTAAAAGAATACGGGACCCCCGAGAAAATTTTTGAGTCTTTACAGGAAAAAATTGATGAACTTCCTCCCGAAGATAAATTTGACTGGAAGGTCATTTTTAGTCTTTTTAGAGCTCCAAAAACAAAAGACTTTGGCATAAAATTTCCCGTTTTGGACTTTGAAAAAATAAAGGAAATTCTGGTTAAAAGGCATCAGTTTTCCGAAGAGAGAATTAATAATCAGCTAAGCAAAATTGAAAAACTCAATTTGTCAAAAAATCAGAAAAATCTGACTAAATGGTTTTAGTTACCATTACCAAGATACAACATATAGAAAAGTTTATAAAGTTAAATATATCTCTTTTTTTATGAAAAACATCCTAGATAAACTTTCCAAGAGAGAGGGAAATCCCCTTAACGAAAAGAATCCGTTTTCAATTAAAGCCCGCTTTGGAAGAAGAAATTTTTATCGGGCAATGAATAAATATGAAGCAGGATTTGTTAAGAGGATCACTTACGGATCAAACATTTTAAGGGCAGGAGATGATCTTTTAAGAGAATACCTTTCTCCAAAAAAGTTTGAGAAAAAAGAAGATTTTGCCGAGGAAGCAATCTCTAATTTAATTGTTCTTGAAACTCTTGGACAGAATTATCAAAGTAGGATCAAAAATCAAATTAAAAATTATACTCAAGTTTTAGAAATACAAGATAGAAAGCTTGATTCTTTAGCTGGAAAATGCAATCAATATTATAATGAAGTTATGGATTATGAACTAGATTTTAAAGAACCCCAGTATAGAAGAGGAGTTAGCCACCCTCTAACAAGAACTAGAAAAGAAAAAGTTAAAGATTGGGTTAGAAACATTGAAAGTATTTTTTCCTCTAAGGCAAGAGAAATGAATCTTGAAAGAAACGGCCAGATTATTAAAAATGAGCTTGCTTTAAAAAAGGCTAAAATGAATAAAAAGCTTGCAGAGAAGGAATATAAGGACTATATCAAAACCTTTGATTTAATAAACAATCGTTTGGACTCTTTATTTCGTCTTCAAAGCAAATTTGAAAGAATAACCGAGAAAGTTCCCTTTAACAGAGTATTTTACGAGCAATATCTTGATGTCCTTAGAATTGGTGATGCGGATTTAGCTACGGCTTAAAATGAAAAAAGAAGCAAAAATAAAAGGTGCAATTTATGGGGGGAATATTCTTGTAAATCCTCTGATAAAATCAGTTCAATTAGAGAGTGAACTTGGAAACCCTGGGAACCCGGTGGGTGCTGCAATTTATTTTGGAGTGGATTTAATAAGTTATTTTTTTCCTAAGCTGAGTTCAAACAAATATATTGGAGTTGCAAAAGTTTTGGGAGCAGGTTATTATGCCGCTTCTTCATTTCTGGATGCAATTAATGGTAAATTTGAAGACCTTATTTTTGAGGCTCCGATGGCTTATCAATTGATAACTGATTCTGCAAAAATTTACAGAAATAAAAGTTTAAAAAAAGATTTTAGGGAAATTGGAAAAAGTGGGAAGGATGTTTATTCAAAAACAAAGCCCAAGGTTGAAAAATTAGGAAAGACTATCGAAGGAAAATTAGAGTAGTTTAATACATGGCTTTTTTTCTTAATTTAACCATCAAAAGGGCGTTTAAGTTCCCTTGGAGATTTTGCATTTGAGTTTCCAACCCTTCTTGATAAAAATTCCCTTTCCGATACTCCTTGTTTTTTTGCGTAACTTATTATAATGTTCATTGCCTTGAGTATTTCTTCTCTTTGATGGGCAGTTTGTCCTCTTCTGTTATATTGGAAAAGGTATGACATATATTTCTGTTTTAAATCATAAATTGACCTTTGCCTTTTTTTATAGATTATTCTGTCTCTTCCAATTTCTCTAGGAGAAGCATTGGGAGAAATTCCTGCATCTTTTCTATGGTGAAATAAGCAAAATAATCCCAAGATAATGAGCAGAGCCCCTATTCCTAAGACCAAAGGGTCCCCCCCTGTAAAACCAAAGTAGGCCAGGGCCATTCCTGCAAGAAGAAATAATAAACAGGCAGCCTTTCCTTTTGGCTTGCTAAGCCTTTTAGCATATTGTTCAGGATATTCACCGCTCTTTTTTTTCATTAATATGAGCCCGATTATAAACAAACCAATTCCAATCATTATTCCTACCCCTTTTTGATAAACAACATCTAAAATTGAAAGTACCAACAGAAGTAATCCTGCAAATAAGAAGAGGATTCCCAAAAACCTTCTGAATTTAAATTTTATAATCAGAATTATACATATTACTATTCCAACTATCCAAAGAAAGATTGGAAGAAGGTCATCAGTTAAACCGAGCTGGAAAAGAAAATTTTCAAAAGAAAATCCGGACTGAATAATTCCCCAAAGTGAAAATGATGATACGCAAAGTGAAACAATCCATCTTACGGCAGTATTTTCTCCGAGGGGGGTTTTTCCAACAATAAAGTATATCACTGTGAAAATTGTAACAAACAAAAGAGCGGTCAAAAACATTGAAATGTTGAATTCCGAGAAAAATCCGGATATTGAAAAGTTGTTGAAACTTCCTCCATAAGCAGAAACAAGGTTTAAACTGAATGCAAGAATAAAACCAAGAATCAAGCCCCTTTTCATTTTATGAAGAGGTTATTCAAATTTAAAAAGATATCCTCATTTAGGAAGGGCCTTCGTAAATAATATAAAGCTGGCTGAAGAATTAACAATATGAAACATCGCTCGTTTAGTCTCTTAGGAAGTACCGCTCTTGTAAACTTTCCTAATGGAACCCCAAACAGTGAAAAAATAAGCTTTGCAAAAAGCGTTTTATCTAAAAATAAAAGTGTTAAGACTGTCCTTGAAAAATCAGGCAATTTTAAAGGGAGATTAAGAAAGCAAAAGACAAAATTTCTAGTCGGGATTAACACCAAAGAAGTTTTATACAAGGAAAATGATTGTGTTTTCAGGTTTAATGTTGATGAAACCTACTTCTCCCCCAGATTATCCAATGAAAGAAAAGAGATTTCTTCATTTATTAAAAAAAATGATGAGGTTCTGGTCACTTTCGCCGGAGTTGCCCCTTTTTCAATCGTAATTGCCAAAAATGCAAAAGCAAAAAAAGTTTATTCAAATGAGTTGAACAGAAAAGCAAATGAATATGCAAAAGAGAACATAAAAAGAAATAAAGTTGAGGGTAAAGTTGAAATTGTTCCGGGAGACTTCAAGAAAGTTTCTTTGAAGTTTAAAGAAAAAAATAAAAAATTTGATGTAATTGTCATGCCTCGTCCTCAGCTTAAGGAATCATTTTTAAGAGAGGCTTTTAGCCTTTCAAAAAAAGGAACAAGAGTTTATTATTATGATTTTTGCAGAATTGAAGACATGCAAAATAAAGTGAAGATGGTTGAAGAAGAAGCGAGGAAGGCCAGAAGAAAAATTAAAATAAAAAAAGTCAAAAATGCCGGTGAAATTGCTCCTTTTAAAGCAAGAATAAGGATTGATTTTGAGGTTAAAAATTAATATGGGAAAAAACGATTTTTGGAGTGCGGTAAAAATATATGCAAAACCCGGAAACAATGCTGCAGAGCTCTATCATGGTGAAGAAAGTTATTTTTTGAAAGGTCTTTCAAAAATTGTTGGAAGTGAAGGGATTGTTTATGGAATAGACCCCCTTAATCCATTCAAAAAGTCTGCTAAAATGAGAAGTCTCTCTAAATTAGAAAATGTAGAACTCATAAAATCGAAATTTCCAAATCTCCCATCTGGAATAAAAAATCTTGATGTGGTTTTAATACGCGACTTTTTGCTTGCTGCTTACAAAATTCCCTTTGACGGGACTTCTGACCCCAATGTTTTCAGGTCTTTTTCAAAGATTCTGAAAAAAAGGGGGAATATGATTCTGAATGTAAACAGAACAGAAATAGAAAATTACTTAAAAGTGTACAATAAATCAATAAAAGAATATCTTCCTAATTTCAAGAAGGTTTTTAATTCAACTGAATTAATTGTTTATAAGAAATTAAAATGACAGAAGACAAAATAACCAAGGAAAAGCTTGTTAGGTATTTTAAAGTCAGTGAAACGGCTTTTAAGATGATTAAGAAAAAAATTGTCAATGGAAAAGAAAAGGAAGGGAAAGAAATTATTGAGATGGCTGGAAATTACATCTCTGATGCACACCATTTTGAGAATAAGGAAGATTATGTAAACGCCTTTGCCGCCTTAAATTATGCTCATGGCTGGATTGACTCGGGAGTTCGTCTTGGGGTTTTTGATGTTCATGACAGGGATTTATTTACTGTAAAGTGATTTTAAAAAAAATTAATTTTTCCAATTTTACAATTCCTTCTTCTCTGCAACCGCACTGGGGGCTTCTCCGCCATGCCAGGTGAAGCGGGGACGGATTCTCATGGGGTAAATTCGCTCTGAATTGTCATCAAGTATTATTGCTGACCCCTTTACCTGAGGAAGGTCATTCATGTACCCCTGAATTGTGTCTGTTAAGTAACTTTGCATCATGTTGTTTAAAGCATCAATATCCGGCTTTGAAGTAACTCTGTGAGAGATTACAATGTCAGACTGAGTCATAACATCTGTATGTATTTTCCCCGGCTGTTGCGTTGCAAGAACAAGTGAAATTCCTGGCTGTCTTCCTTCCCTTAAAATTTGGATTAGGGCATCGGTTGAAATCATTTTTTCATCCATAGGAAGGAATTCGTGTGCTTCATCGATAAATAACCAAACAAGAGGGTATTCTTTCTTTTCAGTTTTTCCCGAATAATCAAGCCCCTTTGAAATGGATTTCACTTCTTCATTTCTTCTCCTTTCCATTCTTTCTTCAAAGAGCTTTCTTGAGACCAGGCTTATCACCAGTGCCCTCACATTAAAAGCACCTATAGAATTGTAAGGGCTTAAATCAAGGACTGATGTTAGTCCGCCCCTTATAAGGTCTTTAGTTTTTGTAGGTTTTATTTTTTCTTTCGCAAAAATTCCCCAAGAGTCGGCTGCCTCAAAAAGTCCCGATGCAGCATTAATAGTTTCTCTTTCTGACTTTTTGTCTTTTTCTATTTCTTCAATTATTTCTCTTATCGTGAAACTTTTTTTCTTTTCCTTCAGACCTATTAGAGTTCTTTCAATTAAAACAGAGATAGGATGAATCAGACTCAATCCAAAGGTTGTTGTCCAGTCTTCCGGTTTAAGTTCAGATGGGTCTAGAGCAAATGCTTCATCTATAGGAATCCCTTTATCAATAAAATTTTCATAATGCCCAAACGGAACAAATATCCTTACCGGCAGTTTTTTTGGTTTTAATCCCCATTCCAAGAGAAGTTTCTTGTCTTTTTCATTTTCATATTTCATTGTCCAGTAAATTCCCATTGTGTCAAAAATTAATGAACCAATGTTTTCTGAAATGTTCTTTGGCAGATTTGAAATTTCTTCAGCGATAACCCCCAACGAATAACTCTTTCCAGATCCCCTCTTTCCCGCAACTAAAATAACGTGGCTCCTTGCAACATCAAGATGTATCAAGTTAGAAAGTGAAGTATATTCACCCATTTTAACATAACCTTTCCCCACATAAATCAATCCCTCTTTACCTAAATTTTCTTTGTCGGTCTTATTTCTCCCAACAACAATGTCATATGGCATTCGTTAAAGAAGTCAGGGTTATTTTTAATGGTTTTGTATTTTTATAAACTTCTTCGGCAATTATTTTTAAAGGGATTATCCATAATCTAATTTATGATGCATCAATTTATTGGGTGGGTTGGTGCATTTTTGTTTGCAATATGCGCCTTACCCCAGGTAATTAAGACCTGGAAATCAAAAAAAGCGGATGACCTTTCCCTATTATTCCTGCTTTTTTGGTTATTGGGGGAGTTTTTAACTTTTGCATATATAATTCTGGATGATATACAGGAAGGAGTGAATCATTTTCCATTATACGTAAATTACTTTTTCAACATAATCCTTGTACTCTATTTAATTTATGCAAAAAAATATTACAAATAAAAGCCGAATAAACCTAATCACCATTAAACTTTAAAATCCTCATTTTCTTCTAGTTTTATGGATGTAAAGATTTTCAATCTTAACTGCTGGCTTTTGCCTCCGCCCATTTCTGTTGAAAACAAAAAAAGGCTTTCTAAAATAATCTCCTTAATAAAAAGGGAAGACCCGGATATAATAACCCTTCAGGAAGTTTGGCTGAAAAAATATGTTCGTAAAATAAAAAGAGAGCTTCCAGGATACTTTTTTTTAAGCTTAAAGTCCCCCCTTTTTAATAAAAGCGGTCTTTTGTTTGGTTCAAAATTTAAGCCTCTTTCTTTTGCACAGGAGTATTTCCCATTTACGGGGGGGCACAGCATAAGGGAGAAAATTGGTTCTAAAGGTTATCAACTTGCAGAGGTTTTTCCGGATATTTATGTTCTAAACACACAACTTTATGCCCCTGAAAAAAAGTCCGAAATGAAAATCACAGTTTCAGAGTTAATGGAGATTCAGAAAGTTGCTCTGGGAAAAAAGGTTATCCTTTCCGGAGATTTAAATCTTGAAGAAAAAATATTTTTTAAAGTAAACACGAGTTTTGATTACAATTCTCTCGGAAAGTTTACGGTTGCAATTAAAAACAAATATACCGGAAAGATGTTTAATAAATTTCATGAGCATGATAAAACAATTGATTACATAATTAAAACCGAAAATGCCCCTGTGTTAAGAGTAGATATTGTCAACCCGGTTGAAGTTTCTGACCATTATGCCATGATTGGGAAATTTAAAATTTAATATTTCATCAAGTAAGAAATTTCGTCGTCGTCAAGTTTGACCTGTTTTTGGATTACCGGGTTTTTAAGGATGTTTTTTATTTCATTCCATTCTCTTAAAATTCTTTTTTGTCCGACATGAGTTAATTTTGCATATTTTTCGGCAATTGTCTTTTTCTTTGCATGCTTTTGGTTGTTTAACCAAATTTTAAGGATTCTATCCGGTTTTCCGTACTTGTAGAAACCCTTTTTTCCTTTTTTTCCTTTTGCTTCAGACATTCCATAGCTTAAGAAAATGTTTTCATATAATAAAAATCTCCAGTACTGCTGTTTGTAAATTCTTCCTTTAAATAAGTCAACTCTCCCAAGACGTTCATAAGCCCTTGCAAGTTCTTCTCCTGAATATACTTTTGGAATATTTTCTTCAATCCAGAGGATTATTTCATCAAGAGGCATATCCACTTTGTCGAAAACGGAGAGCATTTCTTCACTTGGAATTTCCTGAAAGATGTATCTAATTGCCTTGAATATATCTGTTTTTTTGTTTCTTTCATCAATTTCAACAAATTCAATTTTTCCTATTTTTGACGCTGCCTCAAGGTCATTAATTGCGCTTCTTAAGTCCCCGTTTGATTTTATTGAGATTTTATTTATCAAATCCGGGTTTAACTCAACTTTTTCTTTTTTTAAAATTTCATTCAAAATTTTTTTTACACCGGATGGAGAGATTTCTTTTAACTCAATTATTTCACATTTTTTTCTTAAAGGCGATAGTTTCTGATTCCAGCAATCATTTGCGGTGCAGATTATTGGGTATTTTGATTCTTCAATTAAAGTTACCAGTTCACTCACACCCCCCCTATCTGTCCCTGAAATCCCGTCAACCTCATCGACAAGTATGAGTTTATTTTTTTCAAACAAAGATTTTTGCTCCAAAACGGGTTTCAATTTTAAATTCATTGAAGATTTGTTTCTGAGGTCAGATGCATTTAATTCGAAAATCTCAGAATCCGCTTCCCTTGCAAGAGCATAGGCGAGACTTGTTTTCCCAGTTCCAGGGGGCCCGTTTAAAATAACAGACTTTTTTTTCCCTGGAAATTTTTCAAGATAATTTTTGAGTTTTTGAGTAGCTTCTTCCTGTTCAATTATTTCATAAATCTTTTTCGGCCTGTATTTTTCAATCCAATTTTGCATGTTATTTATTTATTTTTGATAAATTCCCATTTAATATAATTGGTTTCATTGATTCAATTTCATCATAATACCCGACTTCTTTTGGAGAGGGATTAATTAAAAATATTTTTTTTTCTAAAACATATGCAAAAGCCATTTCAATTAATGAATTTCCTCCGATATAATTTTTAATCCCGTTTTTATCAAGATTATTAACAATAATGGCATCACTATTTTTTATCTCTTTAAAATAAGTTTTTAGGGGGTCAATTTTCAGTTTTCTCCATTTGTCTTCACCAGATATTTTTCCACTAGCATGTTCCTTAACATCTTCTTGGATTATTACTTTATGATTTAACTTTTCAAGATCCTCTTTTAATTTTATCATCTCTTTGGCAAAAGCCATTGAGCTACAGATTGCTATTTTCATTTTCAATCACTTCCCCAAACCCGCTAAAACAAAACTTGCGATAAGAGCCTGAAGTTGAATAAAAGGATCCGAACCTTCAACCATCCTGAATTCAGTTTCCCCGGTTTTTTCAATAAGTTTTACTTTTATTTCAGGCTCGACTGTTAAGTTCCAGATTTCTTTTTGAATAGATTTTATTATATCCTGCCCAGAAAGAGACTCCTTTAGCATTAAGTCAAGTACCTTTGATCTTGCATTTTCAAAATCCCCTGAAAGAGCATAATCAAGCACAACTCTTACTTCTTTGGATTTTATGTCCGGAGCAATTGTTTTTACAAGTTCACTTGAAACTTTTGGAGAAATTGCGGCAACCGACTGTAAGAAATTAATTGAGCGTCTGCAGTCACCGTTACTTGCCTCATATATTGCTTCAATAGATTCGTCATTAATTTCAAGCTTCTCGCTTTCAGCAATTTTTTCAATAACCTTTTTAACATCTTTTTTTTCAAGAAGTTTAAACCTGAAAATTGCGCATCTTGACTGAATTGGGTCAATGATTTTAGAAGAATAATTGCAGGATAAAATAAATCTGCATGTTCCCGCATAATTTTCCATTGTTCTCCTTAAGGCCTGCTGGGCTTCAGGTGTAAGGGCATCTGCTTCATCCAGAAATATCACTTTAAATGAAACTTTTCCAAGTGACTTTGTTCTTGCAAAATCCTTTACCTTTTCCCTCACTATGTTTATCCCCCTTTCGTCGCTTGCATTCAGTTCAAGGTAATTTTCCTTCCAGTTTTCGCCGAACAATTCTTTTACCACAATAAGTGCAAGAGTTGACTTTCCTGTGCCTGCAGGTCCTGCAAAGAGCAGATGGGGGATGTTTAAAGAGTCGGTTAAGGATTTTACTCTTTTTAGGATGTTTTC
>JAUYLQ010000048.1 GCA_030699005.1 archaeon | reverse complement strand
ACAGACAGACAGACAGACAGACAGACAGACAAAAAACCTTCTTTTGAGGAAGTTTTAGGGGTTTTAGGATCTCTTGACAACCTAAAAAAAGAAGTAAGGTTAAAATTTAAGAAGTTAACTCCCCAGGAGCTTCTCATTTTTTCGGCTATTTATCAGCTGGAAGAAGAAAAAGGATTTTGTGACTATAAGGCGCTTTCGTTAAGGGCAAATTTAACTGAAAGCTCCGTTAGGGATTATGTAAGAAGATTGATTTTAAAAGGGATTCCTATCGAAAAATCAAAGGAAAATAATAAGGAAGTCCATCTTTATGTTTCTAAAAATTTGAAGAAGGTTGCCTCTCTTGATACCATTTTAAAACTTGTTGATATTTAGGTCCCTTTTTGGGGTTTTTCCGACGTGAAAAAGTTTCTTTTGTATTATTAAAATTTTTTATTTTTTCGAAGGTTTCTTTGTTTGAATTGCCTCTTTCTTCGAATTTGAAGAGTAAAAGAGCAAATTATCCCATCTTACCTAAGAAGAAATCTCCTTCACCGAATAACTAAAAACCTTACTTTCTTTGATTTTTAAGGTTTTAAAAACCCTCTTTTTGGGTTTTTTAAACGAAGACGCACCAGATTTTTTTAGGATTTTAACTCTCCTTTTTCCGGTTTGTAAGGGGCTTTTTTAACTTACTATCTTTTAACTCTCCTTTTTTTGCTTTTCTTCGTCTTTTTTAGAGCTGTTTACTCTCACTTTTTGCTTTTTCAAGAGTTTTTCTTTCAACTTTTCAGGTATAAATATCCTCTTTTTACCATTTTTTTCAATGCTCTCTTCTATCAAACTCTCACTTTTTGATTTTATGGTGTTAATTTGCCCTCTTATTGTAGATTTCTCTTTATTCAGCATTGTTGCAAGGTCGTCATAACTGAGTTTCATGTCAGTATTTAAAAGTACGAACAAGATTGCTCTTTCAGTTACTGAAAAATTGCTTAAATTTGGTGTTTGAACACCTGTTTGAACACCTGTTTGAACGGGGAGAACAGTTGTTTGTTTATTAGACAACCTCCTGGTTGTTTTAAACAGGCTATCTGAACGGCCGTTTGAATTGAATTCAACAAGGGTTGAAACGAGGTTTTTAATCTCATCAAAATCTTCTTTTAGCGTCGATAAATCTTCTTTTAGTATTTCTATGTCTTTCTTATGGGATTTTTTCTCTGAATCTAAGTGTTTAATCCAGTCTCCAATTGAAAGAATGTCTTTTTTTACGGATTCAAATCCACTTTTTGCTTCTTTCCTGATGTCTTCTATACCTTTTTTTGACTTAAAAAACCAAAACATTATTTTTTGAAGGGGGGTTCATTTAAATATCTTTTCTTTTTATGAGGATAAAATGACTCTTTTTAGGTCTTTTTTTCAAAAAATTTAATTAATTTATCTGCAATTTTTATATAAAAAAAGGTTGTTTTAAACAGCCTCTTTGGTTTTTTTGTCCTAAAAACAGTTGTTTAAACAGCCGTAAACAGCTTTAAACACCCCTTTTCATCCTCGGTAACTCCTTTTTGAAGACAAATTAAACTCTTTTGAAGGGTTCTTTAACTAAGGTAACCTTAGTTAAAACATTTTTTTGAAAAATATTAGATGCAGAAAGCAGAAAAAGAAATTTTTCAAAACCTTTAATTCTGAATAAATTCCAGTTACAATTTTATTTTGGTCGTGCCGAATCTTTTTGTAATAAGGGGCCCAGAAAGAGAGTCCTTTTTAGCAAAAAAGAAAAAGGTTTCCCCCTAAAAAAGACTTTCCTCTAAAAATAGTTCTTATAATCTAAGAAAAGAATGTTTTGTTTTCAAAAAATTTAAGAAAAATAAATGATTTAGCCGAAATAAGTTCTTATAATCTTAATAAGTTTGGATTAATTATCCTGGTAATTACCTGTTCAAGGTTTTTGATATGTAAAAAGTTCAGATAATCAAAAAAGTTCAGAAAAAGAACATCAAATGGTTAGAAAATATGAGCGATAATAGAAATTTAATTAAGAAAAAGTTCTTATAATCTCATTTTCATTAAGAGGCCTTAGTTAATGAAAATTGGATAGATATTTTGAAAATAAGGAAGGAGATATTCAAGGATAGACAAAAATCTCTCAAAGAATCCCGAAAATGAGTATAAACGGCCATAAACACCCCCTTTAAAGGCAAAAGTTCGTACAAGATATATTGTACGAACTCGTTAAAATCCGGCTTTTAGCCCCTTATTTTGTACTTTTATACAAAAAAATAAAATTTGTTCAAAGTTTTTAAAAATTTTTTTTGTAAAAATTTTCCTTTTGAATAGTTGAAAGTGAGAGTTGGAAAACGGAAAATCTTTTGAAGAAAGGACCCTAAGTGAAAGGTTAAAACAGTCACGAGGTGATAAAAAAGCAGAAATAAAAGTTATTCGGTGAAGGAGATTCCTTTTTTCTTTTCCTCCTTCACAATTGTTACCAAAGAATTTAAAAGAAATTCTTTTTTTGAAACTTTATGAAAAAAATAATTATTAAGGGGGCAAGAGAGCACAATTTAAAGAACATTAACTTAGAAATTCCGAAAGAAAAGTTTATAGTTTTTACTGGGCTTTCAGGATCTGGAAAGTCAACTCTTGCTTTTGATACACTCTATGCGGAAGGCCAAAGAAGGTATGTTGAATCCCTCTCTTCATATGCAAGACAATTTTTAGGAGTAATGAATAAGCCAGATGTAGATTCAATTGAGGGGTTAAGCCCGGCAATTTCAATTGAACAAAAAACCACATCAAAAAACCCCCGGTCAACCGTTGGGACTGTAACCGAGGTCTACGATTATTTGAGGCTGCTTTATGCAAGAATTGGAATTCCC
>JAUYLQ010000038.1 GCA_030699005.1 archaeon | reverse complement strand
AAAAGCAATTGTTAATTTAAAAGAAAAATACGGGGAAAATAAAAAATGAAAAAAGAAATGGCTTCTTCAGGAACAACACTTAAACCTATAATGACTGAAAAAGCTGTAATGATGATTGAAAGGAATAATATCCTGACATTTGAGACTTCAGCAAAAAAAGAAAAAAAAGATATAAAACAGGAAATTGAAGAGCTTTTCAATGTCAAAATCGAAAAAATGAGAACTTTAAACAGGAAAAACAAAAAATATGTTTATGCAAAATTAAAAGGAGACACCCTTGCAATAGACATTGCGACAAAGTTGGGATTAATGTAAACATGGGAAAAAGAATAATTCAACAGGCTCGGGGAAAAGGAAGTTCAACTTATAGAGTTAAGAAAAAAGCTTTCAGATATAAACTCAGTTATCCTAGAAGCCTCACCGGAGAGGGAATTGTTTTAAAAATTGTGGATTCGGGGGCTCACACCTGCCCAATCGCTAAAATAAAAAGCAATGAGGAAACATTTTACATTCCTGCCTTCAAAAATTTGGTTGAAGGTCAAAAAATATCTTTCGAAAACGGTGAAACAAAAGACGGGAACATTTTAAAATTGAAAGACATCCCTGTAAAAACAAAGGTCTATTGCATTGAATCAAGACCTGGAGACGGGGGAAAGTATATTAAAAGCGGCGGAACTTACGCAACTGTCTCGAGATTATCCGACAAAGAAGCAGTAATTCTTATGCCTTCAAAAAAGGAAAAGAAATTTAATATTCACTCAAGAGCAATTATTGGAATTGTTGCTGGTTCCGGAAGAACTGAAAAGCCCATTGTAAAAGCGGGTAAACAATTTTATATTAAAAAAACAAAAAGTAAGCTCTGGCCAAGAACATCTGCAATTAAGATGAATGCAATTGACCACCCATTCGGTTCAGGACGAGGTAAAAATCCAAAAAGCAAGATTGCTAAGAGAAATGCTCCTCCAGGTAGAAGAGTTGGACTTATAAGGCCAAGGAGAACAGGAAAAAGGAAATAAAAATGGAAGAAGAAAAAATTAAAGGAATAGAAGTGAAGAAAAAAGAACAGATTTACAAAGGGAAAACTCTCGAAGAGTTGAAAGTTCTTGATGTTAGAGAATTTGCAAAACTCCTTCCATCAAACAGTAAAAGAAATGTTCTTAGAAATTTCCAGGAACATGAGAATTTTTTAAAATCTGTAAAAGAAAAATTGACGAAAGGTAAAAAATCTGTCAGAACTCACAAAAGAGACTTGGTTATCCTCCCTGAACTTGTCGGAACTAAGCTTCAAATTCACAATGGAAAAGAATTTATTCCCATAGAGGTGGTTTTTGAAATGATTGGCCACAAGTTCGGAGAATTTTCATTGACAAGGGCAAAAGCACGACACTCAAAAGATGAAAAATCGGCTAAAAAGAAGGAGGAGCCTGTGAAGAAAGATAAAAAATAAGATGGCAAAAGTGAATACAGAAAAACCTGCTGGAAGGGAAGAAGGAAAGAGAATAGCTAAAGCTCCAAAAAAGAATACTCAAAACTTTGAAAATGCACCCACTAAGGAAGCAAAAAAAGAAGAAAATAAACCCGAAGAAAAATCCGGAACGGAAAATAAAACAAAAGAAAAACCTGAAGAAAAGAAGCCTGAAATAAAAAAAGTAAAAAAAAGCGAAACATCAGTAAACATAGAAAATCTTGGAGTTTCAACAAAAGTTGCATCTTCAATCTGCAAATTTATAATGAACAAAAAAATAGAAACTGCCCTGAAAGAACTTGAAGAAGTTACAAAATTAAAAAGAGCAATTCCAATGAAAGGGGAATATGCCCACAGAAAAGGTAAAATGATGTCTGGCAAATATCCGGTAAGAGTGGCAAAAGAATTTGTTGTTCTCCTTAAAAGCCTTCAAGGAAATGCAAGCAATCACGATATTGATTCCCCTATAATTACAGAAGCTTTCGTGAACAAAGGCTCAACGATTTATGCTTCAGGTGGGAGGACAAAGAAAAGAACCCACATAAGAATTGTTGC
This sequence comes from archaeon, assembly GCA_030699005.1. GTDB lineage: Archaea > Nanobdellota > Nanobdellia > Pacearchaeales > GW2011-AR1 > GW2011-AR1. The sequence continues at coordinate 6,408 of JAUYLQ010000038.1, read as the reverse complement.
ATCAGCAAAGGAAGTGAAAAATTAAAATGGAAGAGAGAAACATCATAAAATTCAAGAAAGAAGAATTTTCAATGAAAGAAAGGATAAAGCAAGAAATTGGAAAAGGAAAAGTTTCAAAGGTTAAAATAGAATATGCCCCAATTGGGGAAAGAATAATTCTCTCAACAAACAAACCCGGATTAATAATTGGCCGTGGAGGGGAAAAAATTGGAGAGTTGACTGAACTTTTAAGGAAGAATTTCAAACTTGAAAACCCCCACATTGAAATTGAGGAAATAAAATACCCTGAATTTGATTCCCAGTTAATTGCCGATGAACTTGCACTTGGACTTGAGAGGTTTGGACCCCTAAAATTCAAAGTTCTTGCATATAGAGCTCTTCAAAGAATAATAAAAGCGGGAGCAATGGGGGCAGAGATAAGACTTACAGGTAAACTTCCCAGTGCAAGATCAAAATCATGGAGATTTGCTCAGGGATATTTAAAAAAAACAGGAGACAGTGCAAATGCTGTTGACAGGGCTCAATCAATTGCTCATACCAAGCCCGGGGTTGTGGGTGTCAAAGTAAGCATACTCCCTCCAACTGCAGTTTTGAAAGATAGGATAAAAGTTGAAGACAAACTTCTTGCAAAACTAAAAGAAAATTCTGAAAATTTAGAAAAACTACAAAATAAAAAATCAAGGGCAAAAAAGAAATAAAATGGCAATACTAAAATCAAAGGATATCATAGGAATGAGCAAGGAAGACAAACAAAATAAACTCAAAGAATTAAAACTTGAGCTCATAAAGTCAAAGGGAAAATCCTCACAGGGGGGGAGCCTAAAGACAAGAGAAATAAAAAGAACAATAGCGAGGTTACTAACAATAAAATAAATATGGAAATATGTCCAAAATGTGGTTTACCAAAGCCTGCGTGCGTTTGTGAACAGATACAAAAAAGTTCTCAAAGGATAAGGGTTACTAATGACAAGAAGAGATACGGAAAAGTGGTCACTCTTGTTTCGGGGTTTGATAACACAATAGACATAAAAAAAATAGCAAAGGAGCTAAAAAATCATCTTGCCTGCGGTGGGACCGTTAAAGAGGGTGTAATAGAGCTTCAGGGAGAACATTCAAAAAAAATAAAACCAATACTCGTTAAACTTGGGTTTGACGAAGAATCAATAGAATAATGGCAAAACAAAAAACTAAAAAATCAGAGAAAAAGGAAAAGAAAGAAGAAGTTAATCTGGAATGCAGAGATAAAGACTGCCCGGAGCACGGAAACCTTAAGCTTAGAGGCCGAACATTTAAGGGAGTGGTAATCTCAAAGAATGAGAAGAGGATTGCAATTGAATTTGAAAGAATGATTTACATTAAAAAATACGAAAGGTATGCGCGAACAAAAACAAAAATACATGCAAGACTCCCAAGATGCAGAGAAAAAGAAGTTAACATTGGGGATTTGGTACGGGTTAGAGAGTGCAGACCTCTTAGCAAAATAATTCACTTTGCATTTTTGGAAAAAATAAATCCTGGGGAAGAGAAAAAATGAAAGCAAATCAAAGATTTTCATGCATTAAAATTTACGGAGGTAAATTCAAATGAAAGCAATAAGTGCTAAAGGAACTGCAGGATGCAACCTTGGAACAAAATTGGTTGCAGCAGATAACAGCGGAGCAAAAATAGTAAAAATTGTTTCAGTTAAGAGAGGCAAAGGAAAAAAGGGAAGGCAAATGAAAGCAAAAATTGCAGACTGGGTTAAAGTTTCAGTAAAATCTGGGGACCCTGAAATGAAGGGTAAGGTTTTCGACGCTATTTTAATCAGACAAAAAAAACCATTCAGAAGATTAAATGGCGAGAGAATTGCATTTGAAGATAATGCGGTCGCCCTTTTGAAAGATGACAAGGGAAACCCAAAGGGAACCCAAATTAAAGGACCAGTTGCAAAGGAGATAATTGAGCGATGGCCGCAAGTTGCAAAAATCGCCTCAATTTCATATTAAAATGAAAACATTTTCAATTAAATGGAAAGGAAGTAAAAAACCTAAAAAGCAGAGGAAATATGCAGCAAAAGCTCCGCTTCACATAAAAAGAAAATTTTTGAATGCAGGTCTTTCAAAGGAACTAAGAGAGAAACACAAAAGAAGAAGTGTCGAAGTCAGAAAGGGCGACACCGTCAAAATTCTCATCGGAAAGTTCAAAAAGAAAACGGGGAAAATTTCAAAAATTAAAACAAAAAGGGGAAAAATTTACATTGAGGGAATTCAAAGGAAAAAGCAAGATGGTTCGATGGTTGAAATCCCATTTAGGGCACCAAATCTTCAAATTATCGAGCTTGATACAAATGACAAAAGAAGGTTTATGAAAACAAAGGGAGAAGCGAAAACAGAAACAACTAAAAAAGAAGAAAAGGCTAAAGTTAAAAAAGAAAAGAAAAAATCCAATGGAGAAATAAAAAAATGACAAGACATTTGAAAAGACACGCTGCGCCTAAAAATTGGCCAATTTCGAGAAAAGGGACAACTTTTGTCTTAAAAAGAAATTCAAAAGGAATTCCTATATTGGTTCTACTTCGTGATTTCATGAAAATTGCAAATACGAGGAAAGAAGTAAAACAGGCGATACATAAAAAAGACCTAGTTATTTCAAACAAGCCTGTTAATGATGAAAAGAAAAGCCTTGAACTTTTTGATGTCCTGACGATTGTTCCTTTCAAGAAAAACTATAGAGTTATTTTGTCCCAAAAAGGAAAATATGACGTTGAAGAAATAAAAGAAAGTGAAGCAAAAACTAAAATTTCAAAAGTAATCGGGAAAAAATCATTAAAAGGAAAAAAATCCCAGCTGAACTTAAGCGACGGAAGAAATTATCTTTCTGACTTAAAATGCTCCATTGGAGACTCTGCTGTTGTTGACTTTGATAAAAAGAACATTTCAAAAATTCTTCCTGTTAAAGAAAAGTCGGAAGTCCTTGTAATAGGGGGCAAACACGCCGGTATACAGGGTAAGATCTCTAAACTTGTTGAGGGCTCTAAAATGGTTGAAATTGAATCTTCTGATAAAAAGTTCAGGGCATTAATTAAACAAATTATGGTATTAAATTAAAAAATGGAAACTAAAAAAGTTAAAACTAAAGAAACGGTAAAGAAAAGGGAACCCTCTACCGAGAACCCCATGAGAGAAATAAAAATTGAGAAAGTCGTTTTGAGTATCGGCGGAACTGGGGACTACCTGAATAAAGGCCACAAGCTTCTTGAAATAATTACACACAAAAAACCTTCAAAAACAACTTCAAGAAAAAGAATCCCTTCCCTTGGGGTTCGACCTGGACTTGAAATAGGAACAGTTGTAACAATAAGAAAAGGTGCTGAAGAGATTCTAAGAAAAATGCTTATTGCTGCGGAAAACAAGCTGAAGAAAAAACAGATGAGTGAGAACAATTTCTCATTCGGAATTCATGAATACATTGAAATTCCGGGGATGGAATACCAAAGAGAGATTGGAATTATGGGGTTAGACGTCACTGTTGTTTTTAAAAGAACGGGAAGAAGAGTAAGACTAAAAAAAATAAAACGCGGAAAAATTCCAAAAAAACAGGTTATTACAAGAGAAGAGATAATAAACTTCATGAAAAATAAATTTGATACGAGGTTCACATAAAATGACTGCAAGTGACTGGAAAAAAATATTCAAACAATTAAATGCAAAACCTGTTGTAAAAGCAAAGTTCATAAAGCACTGCAAGCCAAAGGAAAGGAAAAGCGGAATTGCGGTTCAAAAATGCGAAAGATGCGGAAGGTTTGGGGCGCATATAAGCTCATACGGCCTTCACCTTTGCAGACACTGCTTTAGAGAAATTGCTAAAGAAATAGGTTTCAAAAAATATTCATAAAATGGCACACGACATTGTTGCAGACGCACTAAACATGATGCGAAATGCAAAAAAAGCAAATAAAGAAAACATAAGAGTAAAGATAATTTCAAATCTGTTAATTGAAGTCTTAAAAATTATGAAGCAAAAAGGCGCAGTCAAAAAATACAAAATTAATCCAAAAGACAAGTCTCTTGAAGTAACTCTTGGCGATTTTACAGAATGTAAGGCAATAAAACCAAGATTCAGCTGTGACAAATTCCAAATTGAAAAATATAGAAGAAGATATCTTCCTTCAAGAAATATAGGAACCGTGATCATCTCAACAAGCAAGGGTCTTATGACTCATGAAGAGGCTGAAAATGAAAAAATGGGGGGAAGTTTAATCTCTTACTTTTACTAAAATGAAAAGGGCACTATTAAGGCAGATTGAAATTCCAAAAGACGTGACAGTTTCTCTAGAAGGCACCAAAATAAAAGTGAAAGGTCCTCAAGGAGAAGTTTCAAGGGAGTTAAACTCAGGGAAAACGCAAGTGAGTGTAAAGGACAACAAAATTATCCTAGACCATAAAAAAAGCACTAAAAACGAGAAGAAAATAATTAACACTCTTTATTCCCACATAAAAAACATGATTAGAGGAACTCAAAAGAAATTTGAATATCATTTAAAAGTCTGCTATGTTCACTTTCCGTTTACATTAAAGTCTGATGGTAAAAAAGTTATGGTAAAGAACTTCCTTGGGGAGAAGGTTGAAAGAGTGGTGCAAATTCCCGAAGGAGTTGAAATTGAAATCAAAAAAGACATAATAATCGTTAAATCTGCGAATAAAGAGCTTGCAGGCCAGGCTTCCGCAAATTTTGAAACTGCGACAAAAGTCCGTGGAAGAGACAGAAGAACTTTTCAGGATGGAATTTTTATAATTGAAAAGGACGGGAAAAAAATATAAAATGAAAAAAAAATTTTTGCGAAGAGATGCTAAGAGGTCTGGAAAGTTTGGCAAAGGTAAAGGAAAAAAAGCAAAATGGAGAAGACCAACAGGAAGGCATAATAAAATGAGGGAAAAAAAGAAAGGGTATCCAGCAGTTGTCGGAATCGGAAACAGAACAGCAAAAAAAACTAGGGGACAATTTGAGAAAAAAATGCCTGTTTTAGTTATGAATGCGAGAGACCTTGAAAAGATTGGGAAAGATGGCATAGGACTTATCGGAAAAATCGGAACTAAAAATAAAATTGAAATTGCAAAAAAAGCTAAAGAAATGAAAATAAAATTGAAAAACTTGAACTCTGAAAGTTTTTTGAAAAAAAATTTAAAGAGTAAAGAACCAAAAAACAGTCCTGAAAAAGGCGAGGTTGAAAAAAAATGATAATTAAGAAAAAAGAACTTGCAGCTAAAACGCTTAAGGTTGGAAAGGGGAGAATCAAATTTGTAAAGTTAAGGCTTGATGAAATTAAAGAAGCAATAACTAAGCAGGACATAAGGGATCTAGTTTTATCCGGAGCTATCCTAGTCAAACCAATAAAGGGTAGAAGAGTGAATGAAAAAAGGAAAAATAAAAAGGGCCCAGGAAAAATAAAGAAAAAAGTGAATAAAAGAAAAAAGGATTATGTCAAAATAACAAGAAAATTAAGGAAACACGTAAAACACTTGAAAAAACAGGGAGAGATATCTAATGAAGAGTTCAAAAAGTTAAGGAAAGAGATAAGAAATAAATCTTTTAAAAGCAAAACAAACTTGAAATTAAATATCGAAGGTAAAAGCAAGGGAAAATAAGAAAATGAAAACTCTAAAAAAAAGAAAAAATGAAGGAAGAACTGATTACTTAATCAGGCTAAAACTTTTGAAAAGCGAGAGACCCAGAATTGTATTCAGAAAAACAAACAGATATGTAATAAGTCAGTATATTATTAGTGATGAAGCTAAAGACAAAATCATCTTTGGGGTGAATTCAAAACTCCTTTTAAAATATGGATGGCCCGAATCACTTAAAGGAAGCTTAAAATCAATTCCTGCCTCTTACCTTACCGGATACCTTACTGCAAAAAAAATATTAAAAGAAAAACTTGATGAACCAATTACTGACTTTGGAATGCAGAGAGTTCTTCAAAAAACAAAAATTTTTGCTTTCATAAAGGGGCTTATTGACGGAGGAGTTAAAATTAAATGCTCTAAAGAAAAATTTCCCGAGGAAGACAGAATTAACGGAAAAAGCACAAAATCAGACATTTCAAAAACAATTGCGGAGGTTAAGTCTAAGATAGACAAATTATAATGACAGAAAAAGATAAAAATAAAAAAGACAAAATGGAAGCTGAAGCATTAAAAAAAACGGCTAAAGCTTACGGAACAGTTTCTGAAGAAGAGGTAAAAGAAAAATTCAAAAATGAAGAGGATATCTCTCAGGAGCTTCTTGAAAAAGAAATTGAAAAGGAAGTTGAAGGAATAGTTGAAGAAGAAAAACCTGAAGAAAAGGAAGAAACTCCTAGAGACAAGAAAGATTATAAAAAGAGAGACAGAAACGACGAAGACAGAACCATCCACCTGTCACAATGGGTTC
>JAUYLQ010000036.1 GCA_030699005.1 archaeon | reverse complement strand
GGACTTAGTTATTGCAAGAACTGTCAGGTAAAAAAATCTTCCTCCGTCAAAAATTCCGACGGGAAGCATATTAACAAGCGCAACGCTGAACGAAATCAAAACAAGCCACCATAGTAAGTCATAAATGTACTGTGCTGCCGGGAAATTTGGAAAATAATAAATGTGCGGTGTTTTATATGAAACAATAAAACTTGTGACAGTTCCCATAATGCCCGAAGACTGTGGGTTAATAAATGAAACCCCGAGCCACGCTTTTCCCTCGGGAGACTTTCCAAGAATTATCTCTTTTTCATATTCTTCTGTTCCATTGTAAACAGTAATTGTTACTTCATCTCCAGGGGAATAGGAAGAAAGCACTAAGGAAAGTTCATCAAGGCTTTCAAGCCTTTCTCCATCTATTTTTGTTATTGCTCCGCTTAAGTTTTCTCTTAATGCAGGAGCATCATAGTATAGTGCAACCAGGTCTGATTCAGGGACGACTCCTTTAATTCCAAGAAATGCAGTGTTTCCTGCAATTATGAGGTTTATATTTCCTGAATAGGTCAGATTGTTCAATAATTCATATGATAAGTTTTCAACCGGAATACCATTGACTGAGTTTATTGCACCGATTGGAATAAGACCGTATGCATAGTCATCATAAACCACTCCTGCAGGGGAAAATGAAAGTGAGAAAAATGCCGCCATAAGAATTACTCCTAAAACTGCAGTTAAGATATTTGCAAAAGTTCCTGCAGAAAGAACTGCCATCTGCTCAAAATTCTTCTTTTTTGCCATTGCTTTTTCATCAAGATTTACAAATGCAGCGAGAAACACAGGAAGGAAAAACGGAAAGAATCCAAAGCCTGTTGTTTTCGTTCTGACATTCGCAATTTTTGCAAAAATTCCATGAAAAAATTCATGAGTTATTGCGACTATTGCAAGGACAATTATCCAATATGAAAAGTAGAATGGAGGTAGGAAGTTAAGCTGGAAAATTTGAGGGAGGTAGGGAATAAGGGGTGTTATTGGGGGAACTTTTATTGCTCTTACAACATCAGCCTGGAAAAAGTAAACCCACAAAATTTTTACAAAAAAGTAAATCATCGCAATCATTAAGAGGTATCCCACAAAAACCGAAACATAACTTAAAATTTTAAGACTCTTTTGGTGTTTTTTTCCAAAACTATTAATTAATTTTATCCCCCAACTTGTGTGATATAAAAGTAGAAGCCCCTCTTTTTTTATTTTCTTTCTTTCCAAATACAAAAATATCGAAATTACAACTACAAAAATAGCAAGTAACATTAAATCCCAAAACATAATACTCATTTTAACACCTAAAAGATAAAGCAAAATATAGTTTAAAAGAGTGGTGGTTTATTGATTTTTTAACAGAAACTTCTTTACTTTCTCTTCAAAACTCTAAATTGGCCTCGGCCGCATTTTCTGCATTTAATCTTTCCTTTTAGAACTTTTTGAGGGTCTGACCTCGTCTTGTTTCCGCATCTTTGGCATACAAATACATTTTTGAAAAGTCTTGCTTGTGCTTCTGGAATTTTTGTTCCCATGTTAAATTGAGAAATAAGTTGTTTTTAAAGTTTTTTGATGAAATTTTTGGAACCTAATTCTTTCTCTTTAAGATGAGGGTGCCTTCAATGTCCCAATATTCAACGTTATCATTAATTTCAATTTCCTTTTTAAGTTCAGATGGGATGCTCACCTCAATTGTTTCAAAAGATTCAAGATCCATTATGCTGGCTTTCTCTTCATTTACTGAAAGAATCTGTCCCTTATTTTTCTTTACAAGTGGAACTTCAAACCTTTCGTGCCCCGGAACAACAAAAACCTTCTTCGAGCCACTAACCATGTTTTCGGCTTCAATTCGGCATTTTGCATGACCATGTTTCCCAGTTTTACTGACATCCATTTTTTTAACAGTATAAAATTCTCCTTCAAGAGTAAGATTTGTTCCAACCCTCGCCTCTGTAGCATTTATAATTTTAAGCACCATGGACTAAGGAAAAAAACTTCCTTTATAAATTTTTAGAATTCCCCTCAAAACTAATTAATTTTATAAACTCCAGACAACGATTGAGACTTATCATGGTTTTGAAAAAAAAGGATTTTATAGAAGTCGAGTTTACTGGAAGAATCAAAGGAGGAGAGGTTTTTGATTCAAATTCAGTGGAAGAACTTGAAAAACTTCATGCAGGTCACAATCATCCAATTGAAAGAAAACCTTTGGTTTTTTGCCTTGGAGAAGGAATGTTCTTGAAAGGAGTTGATAATTTTTTAATTGGAAAAGAAGTTGGAGAGTACACAATTAACCTTTCTCCGGAAGAAGCTTTTGGGAAAAGAGATCCTCAATCAATCAGGATGATTCCTTTGAAAAACTTTCAAGGTCATAATTTAAACCCTATTCCTGGAAGTGTTTTTAATTTTGATGGGAAGCTCGCAAAAGTTTTAACTGTTTCAAGCGGGAGGGTAATCGTTGATTTTAATAATCCCCTTGCAGGAAAAAGTGTCGAATACAAAATAAAAGTATTAAAAAAAGTCGAGAATATGAACGAAAAGATAAAAGCTCTGAATGAATTTTTTTTCAGAAGCGATTTTAATTTTAAGTTGGAAGGTGAAAAAATTGAGTTAGATGTTCCAAAAGAAATTGAAAAGTTTGCAGAGCTTTTCAGGGATAAGTACCATGAAATTTTGGGGTTAAAGCTTGTCTTAAAGGAAGCTCTAGAAAAGCCAATTGAAAAAAAAGAATCTGAAGTAAAAGAAGCGGTAGAAAATATTAAGGAAAAGAAGTCAGTTTCTTCAAAGAAGAAATAATTAACTCCCACTGAGAAGCACAACAATTTTCATAGGTCCTCATCCTTGCGGAATAAAAATTGAAATCTTTAGGACAACAATTTTTATAAAGAGATTTGGTTATTTTACTTTATGGAAGAGAGTCGTTCTGGATTGGATTTTAGTTCAAGCTTGTCTAATGCGAAAGAGGTGGATAGAGAGCTTGAGGAAATTCTAAAAAAGCAGGCAACAAGAATAAAAGTTGTAGGAATAGGAGGGGGTGGAGGAAATTCTCTTAACCGTATGAAAGAAATTGGAATAAAAGGCGGAGAACTAATTGCTATGAATACAGATGCGCAGGATTTACTTTATACAGATGCAGACCAAAAAATTCTTTTGGGTAAAGAGTTAACTCAAGGGTTAGGTGCAGGAAGCAATCCAAAAATTGGTGAAGAGGCCGCAAAAGAATCTGAGACGGAAATAAAAAAAAGGCTTTCAAATAGTGACATGATTTTCATAACTTGCGGGATGGGCGGAGGAACGGGTACTGGTGCGGCTCCTGTTGTTGCTTCAATTGCAAAGAAACTTGGAGCTCTAACAATAGGTGTTGTAACAATGCCCTTTACAATTGAAGGGGCAAAAAGAATTGAAAACGCAGTTTATGGTCTTGAAAGAATGGAAGCATTAACGGACACCTTAATTGTAATTCCTAATGATAAACTTTTAGAACTTGCTCCTGAACTTCCTCTACACACCGCTTTTAAAATTGCAGATGAAATTTTAACTAATGCCGTTAAAGGAGTGACCGAACTTGTTACAACCTCTGGACTTGTGAATTTGGATTTTGCAGATATTAGAGCAGTTATGGTTGAAGGAGGAGTTTCCTTAATTGGGATGGGAGAGAGTGATACTGAAAGAAGGGCATTAGATGCAGTGCATAAAGCTCTGGAAAACCCTCTTCTTGACGTCGATGTTTCGGGTGCAAAAGGGGCTCTTGTAAACATAATCGGGGGAAATGATATGAGCCTTGATGAGTGTAAGGATATTATAAGTACGGTGGGGGAAAAATTAAGCCCTGATGCTAAAATGATATGGGGGGCAAAGATTTCTCCTGACATGGATAAGTCAATTAGAGTTCTTTTGATTGTAACCGGGGTAAAAAGCTCTCAGGTCCTTGGCCACGGTGAAGACTTTGAAACTCTTCATCATAGGGAAATGGAAGAGGAACTCGGAATTGAGTTTTTGGAATAATTTTAAAAACTCGTTCTTCCTAATTTATTTCATGGAAGAAGTAAAACAATCCGGTTTGAAAATATTTTATAACAAATGTGTGAGAGTTTGGAAGACATTAAAAAAACCGACAAGAAAAGAGTTTGAAATGACTGCAAAAGTTTCAGCAATCGGGATTGCAATTCTGGGTGTAATTGGTTTTATAATTGCACTTTTAATGACTGCAGCAAAAAATGTTTAAATTTTCTTTCATCCAAAAATTTATAAACCACTCCCGTTAAATATTAATACTACTTCTTAAGTATTGGAGGTAGTCGGAGACAAAAATAAAATGATTTTTATTATAAAAGTGCAGACAAATAAAGAAGAGTCAGCAATTGATCTGATTGCAGATAGAGTAAAAAAGAAAAACATAAGTGTTTATTCTGTTCTTCGCCCTCATGGTCTTAGGGGATATGTGATTTTAGAATCTGAAGACAGAGATTCAGCTGAAGAGTCAGTTTACAATTTGCCGTATATAAAAGGAATTGTTGGAAAAACAATAACTTACGATGAAATAAAAAACATGCTCGAAACAAGCGCTGCAACGGTTTCTATTGAAGAAGGAGATATTGTCGAGATAATCAGTTCAACTCTTAAAGGAGAAAAAGCAAAAGTTTTAAGAATAGACAAGCAAAAAGAAAAAGTAGTGGTAAGTCTTTTGGGGGCAGTTGTTCCGCTACCAGTTACAATCAAACTCGATAACGTTAAAGTTATAAGAAGAGAATCCGAAGGAGGATTAGAATAAAAATGAAAGATTTAATAAAAAAATATTTTGAATGGAGATTAAAGATGGTTGACGAAAGATCTAACAAGTTAAAAGATGAGAACAGGAGATTTTTGGAATATCAAAGTAACTCTGAAAATAAAGGGGCTTATTATTCTGCAATGGTGTGGGCAGTTTCAATTGAGGACAATATAAATGAACTTCTTAGGCTATCAGATAAAAAAAATAAATTGGAGGTTAAATTAAATTTTAAAAATTAAAAATGAACATAAAACTTTTAGTTGATGGCGGGGCAATGAAGCCAGGACCTGCTTTAAGCCAGAAACTTGGACCTGCCGGAATTCCAATAAACAAAGTTATAGAAAAAATTAATGAGGAGACTTCTTCATTTAAAGGGATGCAGGTTCCAGTTGAAGTTGAAGTTGATTTAAAAACAAAATCATTTGAAGTTCAGGTTTTCTCACCTCCTGTTTCCGGTCTTTTAAAAAAAGAAGCAGGAATACAAAAGGGTTCAGGGCTTCAGAATAAAACAAAAGTCGGGAACCTTTCAATTGAAGAGATCATCTCCGTTGCAAAAAGAAAGATGGGAAGTCTTCTTTGCAAAGATTTAAAGTCTGCTGTTAAAACCGTTGTTGGAAGTTGTGTCAGCCTGGGAATTTTAGTTGAAAGTTTGGACCCTGTTGAAGTTGAAAGATTAATTGAAGAAGGAAAATATGACCAGGAAATAAAAGAAGGAAAAACCGAAACTCCGGAAGAAAAAAAGAATAAAATGAAAGAGTTTTTTAATGAATTAAAAGATGCTCAGGAAAAGAAATTAAAAATCGAGACTCAAGCTAAGGAAGAAGCCGAAGCAGCTTCAGCAGCTTCAGCAGCCAGTGCCGCAGTGCCTGTTGCCGTCGCAAAAACTCCTGAAAAGGCTCCGGCAAAAACTGCAGCAAAGGCCCCAGCTAAGGCTCCTCCTAAAAAGTAAAAAATACATTTATAAATCATTTCAGGTTCCAATCCAATATACTCTATATGGGGTTATGGGGTAACCTGGTTAGCCTTCGAGGTTTGGGACCTTGAGATCCCGGTTCAAATCCGGGTAGCCCCATACGGCAAATAAAAATGACAACAAAATCAAAAAAGACAAAGTCGGCGGGAAGGTTCGGAGCCCGTTATGGAAAAACAGTAAAAGATAAATTAGTTAAAGTGGAGAGCAAGCAAAACTTGAAGCAGAAATGCCCTTTTTGCGAAAGAATGGGCGTTAAAAGGATTTCGAAAGGAGTTTGGAAGTGTCCTAGATGTGAAAAAAAGTTCGCATCAAATACTTTCTATTTGGAGTAAAAAATGGCAGAATATAAATGTTTTAAATGCGGGAAGGAAATGCAAAGTGATGAGCTGAAAAAAAGATTCAAATGCCCACACTGTGATTCAAAGATTTTTTTTAAGCCTAGAAGAAAAGTAAAAAAAATAAAAGCCGAGTAAAGCGGAAAAAAGAATGCAAACAGATAAATTAGAAAAAATGCAGTTTCTTCAGGAAAATTTAAATGCAATTTTGATGCAAAAGCAGGCTTTTCAAATGGAACTTTCCGAAACTATTTCTGCAATGAAAGAAATTGAAGCTTCAAAGGAAGAAGTGTACAAAATTGTGGGTCAGATGATGTTAAAAGTTCCAAAAGAAAGAGTAAAAGAAGAGCTTAAAGCAAAAGAAAAGATAATTAATGTCAGGCTTCAAAAACTTGAGAGCCAGGAAGAAAAACTTTCAGAAGAAACAAAAAAATTAAGGGATGAACTTCTTAAAGAGCAAACTAAAAAGGGGAAGTAACTTTTTTTGCTGATACTTGCAGAAAAACTCCGAAATCTTTATAAATCTCTCATATCTAAATTCATTATGGTGTTCGAAAAATTCAAAAAAGCGTTGATGGGTTCAGGTGACGACCTCTCAGGAGATGAATATTTAGAGATTGATTTGAATCAGGAAAAGAAAGAAAATAAAGTTGTTGTTAAACTTTTTAACCTCAACGACTACGAAGATTCAACGCACATCTTAAACGCTCTTAGAGAAGGGTATACTATTGCTGTTATTGACATAAGGGTCTTGAAGAAAAAGGATCCAATTGAACTAAAGAGGGCAATTTCTAAGATAAAAAAAACTGCTGATGCTCTTCAGGGGACAATTGCAGGATTTGGAGAGAACATAGTTGTTGTAACTCCTTCATTTGCAAGGGTCGAAAAGCACGCTGTAAAGGCAAAAGAAGAAAAAAAGAGTTCTTACGATGACTATTAATCTTTTTATATAATTTTTAAGGTTTTTAGACAATTTTTTATTAATAAGTTCTTAGCGAACATTTTTTAAAACCCATTTTTCTCGTTATTTTATGAAAACTATATTTATTTCAGCCAAAATTAAGAAAGAGCCGGATTATGAAAATGTAAGAAAGCTTGTAAATGAGAAGATACACGAAAAAAATCTTTCTATCTGTTACTCTAATCAATTTATTGAAGTTGCAAAAAAACTAGAAAAGGTTCTTATTAAAGATAAAAATATTGTCCACAAAATTCAGGTGTTAGGGTGTTCAAACCCCAAATTTCCGAAAGAAACTGAAGCTGTTTTAATTATAGGTCAGGGAAAATTTCATTCCGTTTCCCTTGCTTACGAATCAAAGCTTCCAGCTTACATACTGGAAGACGGGGTGGTTGAAAAAATTTCAGATGCCGAAGTTAAAAAAATGGAAAAAAAGGAAAAGGCAATGTATGTGAAATACTTAAATTCAAAAAAAATCGGGATATTAATAACAAATAAGCCCGGGCAGCAGAGGTTAAAGAGTGCAATCAATTTTCATAAAAACATAAAGGGCAAAAAAAGCTACATGTTTGTTGCAAATGATTTGAATGTCAATGAATTTGAAAACTTTCAGATTGATTGTTGGGTGAATACTGCCTGCCCAAGAATGGATTTGACGGACGGTGAAATTCTTAATTTAGAGAAGTTGGAAAGTCTGGAAAAGAAAAATTAAGTTGACTCTGAGGCATCCAGTTTCCTTGGTGCTTACCTATAATATATCTCCCTAAAATTAATTTGTAATTCTCAATAAATATATTAATTAAGTAAAAACTGTTTTTGAAAAATTATTAAATTCTGGTCATAGAAAAAACAGTTTTTATTGCCACAATTATTGTTGCAGGAACAAACAAGGTAAGAAGAGCTGAAAAAGTTGAAGTAACTGCATCCCCAAGCCCAATCCCGATTAATGAACCTGTGACGCTTTCCATTCCAAATCTGCTGACAATTACTAAAACTGCTCCTGTCAAAAGGAAAGTTTGCGAATCTTTCCCGGAAACGTTTATACTGAGTCCAACAGCAACACCAAGAATAACAAGAATTCCGTAAATTGGAGAGCTGTACTGGGTTAGTTTTGCCCATGGTAGAACAAAAGCAGTGATTACGCCCAAGGTTACCGCAATAACTACCCCCACAGCAAAAACCCATGCCCCGACAGAATTTTCTCTTGCTTTTAATACCATATAAATAGGATAATAAAAAGCAATATATAAATTTTTTTAAAATCTTTTTGTTAATCTGTATTTTGAAAAATACAAAAGTTTATAAAGGGATGTAACTCTAAAATAGTAAAATGGAAGCGACACTAAAGAAAACGTTCGGAATTCTGTTCGCAATTGTTATGCTTTTAGGACTTGCAAGTGCAACTTTAACTACTTCAACTATTCCAGAATTAAGTCAATCAAGCGGAAGTTTCAAAGTTAATGTAACAAGTACTGAAAACGAGAGCGTTTCTATAAGTATCCCTTCAATTATTCAAGGGTCAAACGAAATAACTTTCTCGGGATTTCCTTCAACAATTATTTTAAATGATTTAAATGGAAGAAAAGTGGAAATTACGGTTAATTATGATGTTCCTTCAGGATTCGTCTTTGAATTAGGACAGACTTATTCAACAAATTTAGATCTAAATGGAAGTTTGTCAGGAGCTTTTTCAGCTCCAATTTCTTTTAAAGAAGGGGATTTTTGTGAAGGAGTTGAAAACAATGGAAACCTTGAAATAAGGGATCTTGAGTTTGATGTTGAAAATGGATATGGAGATTCTGATGATTTTTGGTATTTATTTGATACAATAAGTGTGGATATAGAAGTTAGAAATGACGGAAGTTGGGACACAAGAAATGTACAATTAGAGTGGGAGCTTTACAATACTGCAGGAGACCGGATTACAGATGGAGATGTTAATGATTTTGATTTAGACGAAGGGGATGAGAATACAGTTACAATTTCATTTAAACTTGATGAAGATATAAAGGACTTTGAAGGGGAAAATGCAGTTTTATTTGTCAGGGCAACTGGAGAGATTGATGACAGCCAAAGCCAATATGACGGAGATGATACCTGTGCTTCCGATTCAAGGGAAGTTGAAGTAAGGACCGGAGACGAATTCATGATTGTTGAGGATATGACAATAAATGGAAACCCTGCTGAAAGAAGCGATGTTTTTTCAGGATCAATAACTTGCGGTTCAACTGTGGATTTCACCGGAGTAGCATACAATATTGGGGATAGAGATCAGGAAAATCCATTTGTTGTGGCTTACAGCAATGATTTAGGAGTAAATGAAATAATCAATCTAAATGACGTAAATGCATTCAGGTCTGAAGACTTTTCTTTAAGATTTGATATTCCAAAAGATGCCGAAGAAAAAACTTATACTTTAAGCCTTTCTGTTTACGATGACAACAGCAGAATTTTTGAGAATGACGAAGATGATGATTCTATTACAAATGTTTACTTTAAAGTCGAAGGAAATTGTGCTATAACTCCTCCTACTGTAACTGCGGAGATAAGTTCAGGTGAAGCTAAAGAAGGAAAAGATGTTACAATTCAAGCTTACTTAAGAAATGAAAATAATGAAGAGACAACATATGTTTTGAGTGCTGAAGGTTACAGTTCATGGGCAAACCTTAAGGAATTTGAACCTCAAACTTTCACTCTTGGACCAGGTGAAGCAAAGGATATTCTAATTACTTTAAGCCTTAAACAAGGAAGTGAAGGTGAAAGAGAGTTCAATTTAGTTGCTTCTTCAAACGGGCAGGTTTTACTAACTAAGCCAGTTCTTTTGAGTGTTGAATCAGGCTCATTCTGGGATGACCTGGGCACACAGAATTGGGATTGGAAGTTAATCGGAATAATTGCTCTTAATGTAGTGCTTCTTGTCCTGATAATTGTTGTTGCAGCAAAGGTTTTGAAGAGAAGATAATCTTCATTTCTGAAAACTTAAATTATTTAAACAATTATTCTCTGACTATTGTATGAGGAGTGATTATAAAAAAGTTTATGGGATTATTGTTCGTTATTCTGTTCTTTTAGTCTTGTCTTTTTTTGCAATTCCTGTTTTTTATTACATTTTCCTTCCTTTAACGAAGTATCCCGCTTTTTATTTTATGGATATTTTTTATGATGCATTTCTAAAAGGAGATTCAATTTTTATTGGAGTAAATATAATAGAAATAGCCGGGGCATGCGTTGCAGGTTCAGCTTATTACCTTCTTTTGATTCTTAACCTCGGCACCCCCCGAATTAAAAATCATGAGCGGGTAAAAGCAATTGCATTTT
>JAUYLQ010000021.1 GCA_030699005.1 archaeon | reverse complement strand
GGAATTTTCTCAGCAGTTATTTTTTCTGTTCTTTGGGTAAATCTTTTTCATGGAATGAGATTACTTACAGATGTCCCTTCAATATTATTTTTGTTTGCGAGTATTTATTTTTTTATAAGAGCAAATAAACATGAACTGAACTATAGGCTCTTTACAATCTCTTTATTCCTTTTGTCCATAAGCACCTTAATTAGGTTTATTAACGGAATAGTTTTCTTCATATATCTCATCATGCTTTTGTTAAGCAAAAATTTTGATTTGAATAAAAGGAAATTCTGGGTTTCAGGTTTAACAGGAATTCTTCCGGTATTAATTTTCTTTGCTTACAATTTTATGAAATATCAAAATATATTTCCTGCATTTTTTGGCTCAGATTATCTTTCACCAGAAGAAACGTCTGCTCTCCCATTTGCATGGAATTTGTTAAACTATGTTCCTCTTTATTTGAAAACACTTTTCTTAATTTTTTTCATCTTAGGAGGAGCTTTGATTATTTTTGAGATACTAATGGGCTATAATTTAGTCAAGAAAAATATCAAGATAAGAAATTATTTTTTTATAGTGTTTCTTCTTGTCGTGGTTTATTCTTTTTTCATATTTTACATGAGAATTGGAGATGATAGATGGTTGTTAATAATTAGTCTTCCTCTTTGCCTGATAACAGGTCTAGGAATAGATTATCTGAGAGGGATTTTAGAAAAATACAACAAGTATTTATCTCTTTTAGTTGTTTTATTAGTCCTCCTCGCAGGAGTATATTCTCAAGTAACTTATTCAAATGATTTAATCCAAAACAAAAAAACGAGCTTTTTGCAGATAAGACAAGGATTTGAATGGTTAAAAGAAAACACTCCTCCTGAAAGCGTGATTATAGGAAATGGTATTCAACCATACACTGTTTATTATGCAGAAAGGCAATATCTTGATTTTCCTGCAAATTCCTCTGGGAAGAGCATAATATCAAATGCAGATTATCTTGTCATGCACGCATTTACACCGCAATCCCAATATCTCCAAGAATATCTGCAGGAGAACCAGGGCAAATGGAAGCCAATAATAGTTTTTTTCTTTGATCAGGAAAAAACCCAGCCAGCATTGGTTATTTATCAGAGGGTTTGATTAGAAGACTTTTTCATGCCTGCCCATTTTTTAGAGACTTTAAGAGGATCTCTTTTTAGTTTTAGAAAAGGAAGCCCTGCAATAACGTTAGTTTTAAATTCTGTGTAAGTTCTGATTCTTAAAAATCTTCTAAGCATGTAGAAAGGTCGTGAATAAAATTTTTTATAAATTTTCCCAAGTTCTTTTTCAAGTGTGTCTTCGTCAAATGAAGGATTTTTGTAAAGATGAGGTTCAAAAAATTCAAAAGGTTCTATTTTTTTAATACTCCCTTCATTTACAGCAAGTTCATAAATCTCAGTTCCTGGAAAGATTGTAGTGATTGTGAAATTTACAAAATCAGGATTTAACTCCAAAGCAAATTTTAAAGTTTCATCAATAGTTTTCTTATTTTCTTTAGGCATACCAATCATAAAATAACCCAATGTTCTAATTCCAACCTCATTGGTTAACCTAAAAGCTTCTCTGATTTGTTTAATTGTAACGCCCTTCCTCATAGCATTCAAAACATTTTGATTTCCGGACTCAACACCATATAATATACACCAAACACCTGCTTTTTTCATTTTTATTAGTAATTGTTTTGTGATGGGAAAAACTCTTGCCTGAACTCTCAAAGAAATTTTAATTTTTCTACGAATTATCTCCTCACATATCTCCTCAGATCTTTTGAGATTTAAATTGAAGGTGTCATCATACAAATAGATTTCTTTAGTGCCAAATTTTTGAATAAGATATTCTATTTCATCAACAATGTTCTTAGGCGTACGCATATCTACCTTTCCTTTCCAGATTTTTCTTGAAGCACAAAAAGTACACATATTAGGGCAACCTCTTGAGGTCATCATATGCATGCTCGGAACTTCTCTAACAAGACTACCATAAGAAGAATAAAGTTTCAATGGAAATAATTCCCTTGCAGGCAAAGGAAGTTCATCAAGATTTTTTATTTTTTCCCGGGGCCTTGTTTTCACAAATTCAATTTTTCCGTTTTTATTTTTTTGCTTGAAAATAATTCCTTTTACTTTTTTCAAATTTTTTCCTTTTTCAAGAAAATCAAGCAATTCTAAAAAAGTATATTCTCCTTCTCCTATAACAATAAAATCTATTTCTTCAAAATGAATTGTTTCTTCAGGAAGTATTGTTGCATGAACACCTCCTAGAACAGTTTTCATCCCCAATCTTTTTGCAATTTTACAGACATTCAAACCAGCTTCAAGAAGGGTCGTTACAGCACAAGTTCCGACTATGTCTGCATCAAATTTTTTTAATTGTCTTTCAACTTCTTCATTGCTCAAGTCCAGTGCGGCTGCATCAATAACTTTAAGTTCGTGTTTTCCTGATTTCTGAACCATTGCCGCAACATATGCAAGGCCTAGAGGAATATAAACTCTTTTAGACTCTAAAGTCCCCTCGTAATTGGGATTTATTAATGTAACTTTCATTATAATATCTTATTTTTAGCATTTAAATTATTTTTCCTCGCTCTCACAAGGATATCTGTGCCTTTTCCCCTGAAACTTTTACTAAAAGATTTTTCTAGATTTTTCTTAAAAAAAGGATCTACATGAAGTATCCTAAAAAAATATTTGTAAATTAGATGAGCCCATAAATTCAACAAATCAAAAATGTCTCCCCCAACAAAAATTTCTTCAACTTTAAAATTATTCTGTCCCAATACGCTCTTGATTTTTTTCTCATCATACTCTCTAAAATGTTGGACATGAGTTATTGGACTTAGAACATTGAACCATCTTCTTTTAGGAACGCTCAGTATTAATTTTCCATCCCTCTTGAGAATTCTTTGTATTTCTTTTAAGACAAATTTTTCTCTTTTAAGATGTTCAAGAACTTCGGTCATTACAATTTTATCAAAAGTTTCTTTTTTGAAGGGGAATGTCTTTTGGGCGTCAAGATAAATAAAATCAACTTCTGGCAAAAACTTTTTTCCGTTTTCAATATTTTTTCTGTCAATATCTCCGCTAACAATATTATAACAATTATATAGTTTGGAAAGAAAAAATTCTGTTTTTGGAGAGACACCTGTCCCAATAATTAAAACTTTGTCTTTTTTTGAGGGATTTATAAGTTCATTTATTCTTTTGTTTCTCTCGTCTAAATAAATCTCCTTTTTCATTTTACCCTATAAAAGAATGTTTTCTTTAGAATATTGAGTAAAAGTAAGGGAAGAGAGAAAATCATTATAGCAATTGCTAAATTTCTATCTTGAGGTTTCATTTTATCAAGCCCTTGTTTGTATAAAATAGATAAAATATATGAAAAATCATAATCATGATTATGGATAACTTTTATAGGTAAAAAAGCAAGATCAAATTTTTTCTCAACCCTTTCTTTGAATTCCTTGTCTTCTCCTGCAGGAACTTTGAATTCTTCATTAAAGAAACCACATTTTTCAAAAACTTCTCTCTTGTAAATCATATTGCAAGTATATCCTACTTGTAATCCTTTTCCTATTTTCTCTTCTCTGTTTGAAATTCCTAATATGTTATCTTTGAATAATTCTACTTTTGAATAAAAATTTTTTTTCTTTGGAATTAATTCTCCTCCAATACCATAAACTTCTGGATGTTTCTTAAAAAAATCAATTTGAGTTTTAAAAATATTTTTTGGAACAAGGCAATCATCATCTGTGAAAAAGACAAAACGAGATTTTGATTTTTTTACTCCAAGATTTCTTGCAAAAGAAGGGCCAAGATTTTGAGGAGTTTTCAACAATCTCACATTCATTTTGCATTTCCCAATAAACTCTTTAAGAAGAGATAAATCCGTTGTTGAATTATCGTCTATAACATAAACGTTTAAACTTTCTTTAGGATAATCTGTCTCTTGAATAGATTTTAACGTTTCTATGATCTTTTCAGGCCGGTTGAACGTGGGGATTATTATATCTATTTTCTGAAATTTCATTTTTTTAATTCATAAAGTTTATCTGCGATTAATGAAGAAGGACTTTTAAAATTTATTTTTTTAATCCTCTTGAATTTTTTATAATTTTCTAAGAAAAATTTAATTTTATTTATTTCAAGCCCTGACAAAAATGCAGTTTCACCAAGTCCCTCTGTTCTCTCTGTAACAGAGCGTAATAAAAGGCATGGTCTGTTCATAAAATAAGTTTCTTCTTGCATTGTGCCTCCATCAGTGACGCAGAATTCAGAGCTATTCATTAGGTGAACAAAATTAATGTAATTCTGGTGTGGGATAATCTCTATATTTTTGTTTTCAGTTATTAAATTCATCAAACCCTCTGATTCTAAAACTTCTTTTGTTTTGTCCGAGATTACAAAGATAATCTTTATTTTCTTAGAAATTAATTCTATTATTTTTAAAGCCCTC
>JAUYLQ010000008.1 GCA_030699005.1 archaeon | reverse complement strand
ACACCCAAATTTTATCCGGTAGTGAAGAGAAAATTTATAATCTAATTGTAAAAAGATTCCTTTCTCTTTTTTGCGATGACGCAATTATTGACAGAAAAAGAATTTCTGGAAAAATAGGGGAATACACTTTTTCAGCTTCAGGGCAGCATATTCAAAAAAAAGGATGGATGGAAATTTATCCCGTTAAAACAAGTGAAAAAGAGCTTCCGGATGCAGAAGGAAAAAAGAAAATAAACTCTGTAAAAATTGAAGATAAAGAGACTCAGCCCCCAAGAAGGTATTCTCCAGCATCAATTATTTCAGAACTTGAAAAAAGAAACCTTGGAACTAAAGCGACAAGGGCAGCAATTCTTGAAACTCTTTATGACAGAGGATACGTAAAAGAGAAATCCATTGAAGCAACTCCTATTGGGATGTCTTTAATTAAAACTCTTGAAAAATATTCCCCTATAATAATTGATGAAAAACTAACAAAAGAACTTCAAGATGAAATGGATGAAATAGTGGAGCATGAAGGAAAATCTTTTTCTGAACTTAAAGCCAAAGAAGACAAAATACTTGAAAAAGCTAAAGAGCAAATTGTTGAAATTGCGAAAGAATTTAGTCAAAAAGAAAAATTAATAGGAAAAGAACTGGTAAATGCTCAAGAAAGCCAAAGAGAGATTGAAAGAGAAGAAAATACTCTCAACATTTGCCCAAAATGCAAAAAGAATAAACTTAGGGTAACATATTCACCTAAAAACAGAAAGTTTTTTGTTGCGTGCTCAGGATATCCAGAATGCAAAAATACGTATTCCCTTCCTCCTTACGGGAAGATAGTGCAAACAGGTAAAACTTGTGAAAAGTGCTCGTTCCCTCTTTTAATGGCACTTCAAAAGGGGAAAAAACCATGGATATTCTGCTTCAACAGCGAATGCCCAACTAACAAAGAAAGAATTGAAGAGTATAGGAAAAAATTGGCTGATAAAGAAAATTCAAACTAAAAAAGAGTTAAAAAATTAAAAATAAAAAGATAAAAATCTACTTTTTCTTTTTAGCGGGTTTTTTAGGCATCTCTTCTTTTTTCGGACTGCAAGACTTGCTGCAATCAACTATTGAATAAATCAATAATAAAGCAGCCCCTACAATTACAACCTCATTTGACCAGCCAAAAATTGCAAAAACGAGAACAACTGCCGCCAAAAAACCATTTACAAAATGATTATGCATCTTTCACCTCCTTTATTTATTAAGGAATTCCTCGGTTAAAAAGGTTACTTTTGAAGGATTATTCGGAAAATTCCCAATTAAAGATTAAAACCACTCTTTCAAATTTTTCTGAGTCCCATAAATTCTCAAAAGGGTGCTTCTCTTGAGTATTGCCTCAGTGTTAAAGTTATACTTTTCTTCTGAAAAGTTTTTTGAATGCAATAAAAGTTCTTCCTGGGATGGAAATTCGAGATGTTCAAGAAGCGCTTTCCTTACGCTCTCCCTTACAACCCATACCCCCAGTGAAGCCCAGTAGCTTGGTGTTTCAAGGCGTATTACAAGAACTCCAGCCTGCCTTTTTATTGAATCAAGGTATTCTAAAACGGGAAGCCTTGTTGCATAATACCCTCCTGCACAGTTTTGGGCATAAGTTGTCCTGCCCTTAAACCCTTCTGAATCAGTTGATGCTTTCATCTCTTCCCCAGGATTCCAACTTGAGCCTGGGTAATAGAGTTCAAAGAGTTCAAAACTCCATATATTTGGAAACATTAATATCAAATACTGATTTCCCATAAAGTCCCCAAAGAAAAAAGAATAATTTTCAAGCCATTTATACTCTCTTACTTTTTTTAACAGCTCCTTAGAAATCATGTCATCAGTTGCAGTTATACTCCACCTTGTCGGAACCATCTTTTTATCTTTTTTCAGCCCCAAAACCCCAACACTCAGGATTTTTGATAAGGAATACTCATTTATTCCCGAAGAATAAAGGTAATTTATTCCTTCATTTGCCTTAATCTCGTCATTAATTGCACGGTCAACCTTAAAATCAATTTTAATATTTCCTGTCACTTTTGCATCTTTTAAATCTCCACTCATTCCATGGGGAATTAAAACTCTGTCCGAGTTTTTTCTAAAATCAATTTTGTTTTTTAATTCAATTTCAACATCGACAGGGCCTGAAGAAAGAGCTACTTCCTTTGCAAGCTCGGTAAACTTTTTATTAAGCCTTGAGTCTGTAACACAGGACTGAAACCTTGAATTAAGAAGGTTCTCCCTTAACTTTAACACGTCCATAATCGAAAAATTATCTCTTGCCCACTCTTTAGGGTTATCAAAAATTTCTGCCTTTTCCACCTTTTCAACAGGAGAAAGAATTCCGACGTTTACAAGGGGATACTTTAACTTTGAACCGATAAAAACACTTGGTGGTGAAGAACCTTCAAACTTTGACAAACTATCAAAGTCTTTCATCTTGAAATTGAACTTCGAGAGTTTCTCAACAGGGCCAAATTTCACCTCTTGCATGATTTATACAAGAAACCTCTATTTAAATTTCTTCGGAATTTTTTTTAAGTTACGACATTTCAAAAAAAATTTTTAAAAAAGCTTAAGTATTTAAAAATCCTGAGAATAATATGAAATTAAACTTAAAGCCAACAAGCCAAAAAATTATTTTTTCGCTTATCATCATTTTTATATTTATTCCATTCATAAATTATAATAACGGGGTTAAATGCATGACGGCGGATTTTGTTATTAATCCCTTTTGCTCTTCGGAAAGTATCGGCTCCCCTTTTATTTATCTTTTACAGAAATTTCCTCCTATTAATGAAATAAACATCCTTGTTCTTATTGGAGGGGGAATTGTTTCCTATTTAATTGCAAGTTTACTTATAAGTTCAGAAATCATCAGTTTCAGAAAGAATTAGAATAAGAAGTCCTGTAATCTCGGGATAATTTAAATAACCATAAACCTTTGGATATTCATGGGAAGATTAAGGCGAAGATTAATCCTTGCATTTTTGCTCCTTATGGTATTTGTTCCATTTCTAAATTATGATAATGGGACGAGGTGTATTACTGCTCCCTGCGACTCGGGGGATATGGGCTCGGTTGCACTTTGGGGAATTAACGGATTTCCCTACATTTATGGGGTAAATTACCTTTTTCTTATAGGGGGAATTATCCTCACTTTTATAATTGCAGCACTGATATTCAGGAGATATTAATGAATTTTTAATAAATATTTTAGAATAATCCTTTTTTAAATATCCCCTCATTTCTTATCTCGAAATTAAAGTCTTTTTTATCAAGACTTCTGTGTTTTAACAAAACTGCCTTTCTCCCCCTTTCATTTTTTAATTCTATAATGCATTTACTCCAATACTTGAAAAGGTCTCCCCCTACAATATTCATTTCCTTTTGGGCTCCGTTTTTCATTTCATCAAAAGTAAGAAAATTCCCGTAAACCTGGTTTGTTATTAAAACCGGGATATTTTCTTTTCTGGAAATTTCAACAAGAGCCCTCATCTGTCTTGCAACATCCCTGTTTACTTCCCTTATTTTCTCTTCATCATCACTTGAAGCTGCATCCCCGAGTTCTAAGCGGTATAGCATTGCAATTGAATCAACAATAATTAATCCAATTTCGTCTTTTTTTACATTTTCCAAAAGCCTTGAAAAGCACTTTTTTTGCTCCTGAAAGTTTGTCGGATTTAAAATAAGAATATTTTTTAGAATTCTCTCGACATTTTCCCCTCCGACAATCTGCTTCACTCTTTCAACTGAAAAACCCCCTTCACTATCCACAAAAATTACTTTTTTTTCTCTTG
>JAUYLQ010000006.1 GCA_030699005.1 archaeon | reverse complement strand
TTGGAAAGAAAAAAGGAAATTGGAATAATGAAATCCATTGGTGCAACTAACTCTCAGGTTTTTTCGCAGTTTTTTATAGAATCAAGTCTTTTAGGTTTTGTCGGGGGACTGGCGGGAGCTCTATTTGGAACTCTAATTGGTTTTATCGGAACAATAGGAATAAACAATTTTGTAAATTCGGATTTAACTCCATCAATTAATTTCTTTTTAATTTTTGGGGCTTTATTTGGAAGTTTTTTAATCGGCGGTCTTGCAGGAATTGCTCCGGCTTTACGCGCTGCAAAAGAAAATCCCGTGGAGGCTTTGAGAGATTAAAATGATAAACTCTGAATCAGTCCGCTATTCTCTTAGAAATCTCCGTCACAGAAAAGGAAGGAGTTTTTTAACTGTTTTTTCAATTCTTATTGGAATTGCGACAATTTTTATTTTCATAAGTTTTGGATTAGGTCTTTACAATTATACCCAAGAGCTAACCGGGGAATCATCTGCAGACAAAGTTTTAGTTTTGGCTAAGGGCACGGGGGCTCCGGGACTTGACACTACTTTTAAACTTACTGATGAGGATTTGAAAGTTGTTGAAAGAGCAGGAGGAGTTTATGAAGCAACCGGACTTTATTACAACGTAGTTCAGGTCGAAAAAAGAGATGAAAAAAAGTATGTATTTTTAACTTCTTATGACCCATCAAGTTCACTTGTTCTGGAATTTTTTAATGTTGGAGCCAAAAAAGGGAGGCTTCTGCAGTCTGGCGACAATAAAAAAGTTCTTTTGGGTTACAGCTACCTTCAAGATAACAAAGTTTTTGAGAAAGGGCTGGAAGTAAATGACCAAATAGAAATCAACGGAACCAAACTTAATGTGGTAGGATTTTTGGAATCTCTTGGAAATCCTACGGATGATTCAAGCATTTATGTAACAAATGATTATTTTGAAGAACTTTATCCCGACAAGGACTCTTATGCAGAAATAATTGCAAGGGTGGATCTAAAAAATATTGATTTTGCGGTTACAAATATTGAAAGAGATTTAAGAAATGAGAGAAATCAGGAAAAAGGCGAGGAAGATTTTTATGTTCAGTCTTTTCAGGATTTAGTAGAGTCTTATACCATGGTTTTGAATATTATTATAGGTTTTGTTGTTTTAATTGCATTAATTTCTGTCTTTGTATCGGGGATAAATACGGCAAATACCATGATTACGTCAGTTCTTGAAAGGTTTAAAGAAATAGGGGTCTTAAAGGCAATTGGTGCAAGAAATAAAGAAATTTTTGGAATTTTTCTTTTTGAATCCGCTTTCCTTGGAATTTTAGCCGGGGTGATTGGAGTTTTATTTGGATTTTTAGTAACAAGCATTGCTGGAGGCATTTTATCAAACCTCGGATGGTCTTTTCTTTCTCCTTATTATTCGCCGTGGCTTTTTATTGGGTGTATTCTATTTGCAGGACTTACCGGAGCAATTTCCGGGGTTATTCCCGCAATTAAAGCTTCAAAAATAAATACGGTTGATGCTTTGCGTTACGAATGAAGTTCGTAATGTTTTACCAAATCTCTGATTTTGAGTTTGCGTTACGAGTAATTTAGTATTAATCTCATTCTAAGAAAAACATTTAAAAAGAAAATTTTACTAATTTTCATATGAAAAAAATAGGAACATTATTGATCGTTTCATTCACCTTTGCAATTGTATTCTTGTCGGTTGTAAGTGCCGCATGCTCACTTTCAGTTTCTCTTGTTAACCAGGATCCAAATCCTGCAGTTCAGGGAGATACTGTAAAAGTTCTTTTTCAGGTAAGTGGAGTTCAGGATTCATCTTGTGAAGGGGCATCATTTCAGCTTGACCCAGGATATTCATTTTCATTAAGCCCTCAGGATGTCGGAGTGAAATTTTTGGAAGGGGGTACTTTCTCTCAAGGTTTTAAAAATGAATGGGTAATTCCGTACACGCTTGGAGTTAACAAGGAAGCTTTGGACGGAGATTCAGAAGTTACGGTGCACTATTCACCGGGTTCAGACCTGGGGTCTCAGCTTTCTAAAAAGTTTACTCTAACAATTCAGGATTCAAGAGCCGATTTTGAAGTTTATGTAAAAGATTACAACTCTTTAACGAAATCAATAACTTTTGAAATTCTAAATATCGCAAAAGTTGATACGCAGGCTTTAACAGTTTTAATCCCGGATCAGGAGAATATAGAAATCAAAGGTTCAAATGTAAACATTGTCGGAGACCTTGACTCAAATGAGTATACCACGGCCGACTTTGAGGCAACTGCAAAAAGCGGGGATTTGAATTTAGTGTTCTTGTATACGGATCAGGCTGAGGTCAGAAGGACTATTGAAAAAACAGTGGCATTTAATTCAAAATATTTTGAAGACAGGGCAGCGGACCAGGGTGGAAGCCCCATTGTTACATGGATAATTCTTGTAGTGGTCATTGGATTAATTGTCGCTTGGTACCTAAGACGAAAAAAGAAAAAGAAGCTTCTGGCTGAAAGAAGAAGGCACCATTAATTATAAAATAGACAAAAGGGAAGTACTTTTTCACTTCAACCTCCCCAATCTTCTTTTCCCTTCCGTTTTATGTCTGAAATTTCTTTCAATACTTTAATTTCACTTCCAGTCAAAAGGTCTTTATTTTTCTTGAATTCTTTAAATTGAGATTCTCCCATATTTGAATAAAGGAATTTTTTCTCTTTAAGCTGTCTTTCATAATTTATTCCCGGAATTGAAATTGCAACTTCCATTCCCTCAAGAGCTTCTTCGACTGATTTTTTTTCGGATTGAATATTTTTTATATTCCCTATTTTCTCGTCTTCTTCATCAATTATCGGGAGATTTTTAATGAGCTTCCCGCCAATAATCCGGACCCCAAAAATAGCGGGCTTTGTATTTCTAAAAACATATTGGGGCAGAAGTTCTATTTTGCATATTGCGGAGAGACCCATCATCCTCTTCTTTTCGATTTCTTCATGTTTCTCTTTTCTCCAGAAAACAAGGTCTTCAATTATTTTATACACAATGTCGTTTTTTATTATTTTTACTTTTGATGAAATTTCCCTTGAATCTTCCAAGACATCGACGTTGAACCCGACAATTACAGAATCAAGTTCATTTATATCGAGATTTGCTTTTGCTGAAATTGCATCGGCTTTATTTATGTCCCCAATTCCTGCCTTCACAACGGAAATGTTGTTTTGTTTTAACAAAACAAGCAGTGCTTCAAGACTTCCAAGGGAATCCGCTTTTGCAATTATTCCGTGCTTGTCTGTTTTAATTGAGTCTCCAATTTCTTTCTTGAATTGTTCTCTTATTTCATCCAGATTGTTTTTGAATTTAACAAAAGGCATTCCCGGGAGAATTTCAGTTTTTTCAACCAGCTGCATTCTTATTCCCATCGATGCACTGACTTTTTCCGTTGCTTTAAACTTTGGAGAAAGTGGTTTAATTTCTTCCAAAATTCTTATTTTTGTTATTATTGGTTCCCCAGATAAACTCGCAACGGCAATTTCATCTGTTCTTTTAAGTTCACCGTCGTATAAAATAGCTTCAATCGCAGAATTTGATTTTTCTTTTTTTACTTCAAGCATAACCCCCCTTGGTTCGTTATGGAGTTCAAGTCGTTTTGAGAGGAATTTTTCGCTTAAACCTG